>JBARVL010000426.1:0-13323 GCA_049646245.1 Crinalium sp.
TTTAACTGGTACGCTCCACCAAGCTAAGGCATAGGGTTGGGTATCATCATTAACTTGTTGACGAAACTGAACGCGAATTTTATAGCGACCAGAAGCAGGAATTTCATTGAAGATGTGTTCTACACTATCAACATCGCTTTGGGATGACCAAATACTTTTGCTAGTATCATTATCTTCTGCACGCATCAGGTAAATATCGAGGTTATTTAAACCGCGATCGCTAAAACCTTCTCCCATATCATACTGCCCATTTTTATTACTATCCTTTAACTCTACCTTACGATCCCAAGCCAGCGTAATTGAAACAAAACTACCTTGCTGTAAGGATTGCTCTAATACATAATCTTGATAATTAGATGCCTTAAGATTGCTGTAATCCCAAGCAATCGGAGCTACCCCTTGATTGCCACTTATTGGGGAGGTTGCAGACCACTTACCAGGGCTAAATTGTTGGTATGCTCGAAAAACATTTAACTGTCCAGCACCCATTTGATAATGTAGTGGTATTTTAGGATCTTTATAAGCATCCGAATCGAACCAATTACTATTATTTTTAGCTAAAATGGTGCGACTCATTCCTAGTCGCAATCCATCGCCAGCATCTTGAATTTTTTCCGTAGAATTCAGCAACACAGCCTTCATCACTTCGTGACGACGAGCATCTGTAGTCCAGCGTGGCTGACGAGATTTTAACTGTAAATCAGCAAATTCTTGTAGTAAAGCTACAGACCCAGTAACATGAGGCGCTGCAAAACTTGTACCACTGACACGAGTTACTTTACCCTTCAAATCATATAAATTTAGATTAGCTCCAGGCGCAAGTATACTAATAGAACGCCTACCGCCAACATTAATTTCGCGATCGAGTAAGCTTCTAGCAACCCCAACTGGCGTATCACTTAAATTAGGAAAATCTACTTTAGTAAACAAACCCTCCCGACGAGTTGTATAAGCAACATTCACAGCATTGAAGTTGTCAGTAGGGATAGGAATACCACCTTTACCCTGATTACCAGCAATTATATAAACAACATCGTGAACCCGTGCTGACCAATCAACGCATTGTGTCAGTAAAGAATTACCATCCAAAACCCCTTTACCTTTAGTATCTGTATCTAGTGGTTCGCCAAAACTAAAGTTAATTGCCCGCAAATCTCCGCCATTTTGTTGTGCTAGATATTGCGCGGCTAAACATTCTTCTGGTTGACCACTGGTTTTAGGTGAACCAACAGCAGAAGAATACAAAAGTGCCTTTGGTGCTACGCCAGGTATTGCTTTGTCATTACTAATCATCACCCCTGCCACCATTGCAGCATGGCCATCAACTTCTGTATTTGATTTGGCTGGAGCATCACGATAAAAAACTCGCGCTAGTGAATACCAAGAATTACGAGAAGCTGTCTTATCTAAACCAAAATATCCAGGGCGACCAATTTCCACTTGACCAATGGCAATTTTACTACCCTTTAAGTTGTAGGGAGCAGCGTGTAGTTTGAGTGCGTCAATTCCTGCTGCTCCTAATGATGAGTTTGTTTGAGCTAAAGCTGGTGCGCTTAAGCATGAAGCAGCTAAAGCGTAGAAAATTGATTTTAATCTTATTGTAATAAACTGCTGCGGCAAGGAAGTTACTCCACAAAGATTTTTTCAATAGTTTAACGGTGGAATCAGCAATGCAGGGAGATAGGGGGCATCCGTAATTAGTAACTACTGAGCGAAACTTGTTGATTTATAGCAGTTTGCATCTAAATTTACCCCACCCCAACCCTCCCCTTATTAAGGGGAGGGAGCAAGAAGCTAGAGATCCCCCTAAATCCCCCTTAAAAAGGGGGACTTTGAATTTTCCCCCCTTTTTAAGGGGGGTAGGGGGGATCAAGGTTTCAGACTTTCGGTGCGTAAGTCCTAATTTTGTTAAACTTATTACCAAAGCAGGACGCAAAAAGGATTATTAGCCATGACCGAAAAACCCATTGTAATCGCTCCTTCGATCTTATCAGCAGACTTTAGCAAGCTGGGAGCGGAAATTCAAGCAATTGATGCTGCGGGCGCTGATTGGATTCACGTTGATGTAATGGATGGTCGGTTTGTCCCTAATATCACAATTGGTCCTCTGATTGTTGATGCAATTCGTCCTGTTACTAAGAAACCTCTGGATGTCCACTTGATGATTGTGGAACCAGAAAAATATGTAGAAGATTTTGCGAAAGCAGGTGCAGATATTATCTCAGTTCACGCTGAACATAATGCTTCTCCTCACTTGCACCGCACTCTTTGCCAAATTAAGGAATTAGGTAAGCAAGCTGGTGTTGTCCTCAATCCTTCTACTCCTTTAGAGTTGATTGAGTATGTGATCGAAGTTTGCGATTTGGTATTGATTATGAGCGTTAACCCTGGGTTTGGGGGTCAAAGCTTTATTCCTACGGTGCTACCAAAAATTCGCAAGCTGCGTCAGATGTGTGATGAGCGTGGGCTTGATCCCTGGATTGAGGTTGATGGCGGTTTGAAGGCTAATAATACTTGGCAAGTTTTGGAAGCTGGAGCGAATGCGATTGTAGCTGGTTCGGCTGTTTTCAATGCTAAGGATTATGCTGAGGCTATTACTAATATTCGTAACAGCAAGCGTCCAGCACCAGAATTAGCAACTGTTTAAGCGGTTAGCAGTCAGCTTTCAGCTTTCAGCTAAGGAGATAGAATTTACGATCCCCCTCAGCCCTCATTTATGGCAGGGCTGTAACATTGCTCAAGGCAACCCTTGATTTTGTAGGGGTAGCGCCCCCGTGCCTACCCCGCACCAGTATCGGGGCAACCACGGGGGGATTGCCCCTACAAAAAATAAAACTTTTTAAAGGGGGAGAATTTAGCAAAAGTCCCCCTTCTTAAGGGGGATTTAGGGGGATCTTCTTTCTATAGCAATAAAAAAAGGCGATCGCATCTGGATCACCTTTTTTTATACAATTATGCAGGGATGATTATTTCTATCCCTTACGGCTACCTAACCATTTAGCTGCTGCGATTCCAAATACGGCGGCGACTAGGGGATGGCTAACAAATTTGAGGATTGCAGGTTTATCTGCTAATACGTCGCGGAAGATGTCGGGATGGTTGTGATAAACAAAGGATGCTAATTTGCTGACATCATCTGCATTCATCCGGCTGGCATGATGAGTTGAGAGTGATAAACTTTGCTCTAAGGAGCGATCGCTTATTCCTCTTTCACCCAACCGCTTTAAGAATTCTTTGGCTACATCATCGCGATCGTGTGGTTTAATTTGGGCGATCGCTTGTTGCAATTCCGGCTCCATCTGAGCAGAGGAAATATTATCGTGATGGAGATTCTTACCAAATAATTGTAAACGTTCGTCTCGTGATGAGCGTTGAGCAAAATCATCAAAATCTTGGTACTCAACTGCTGGATCACCTGGTGCATCTGACAAGGATTCGGTATTACCTCCAGCCAGATTACTCATTATTTCACGTTTATATTGGTCGCTGCTACTCATTTTTTTTATTCTCCGGTACTCAAAAAATTAGTTAAAATTCGGCTGGGAAAAATTTTTTAAGCAAATTATGGGTTAATTTGCTGGTATTTGCTAACCTGATTGCTAAAAAGGAAACTAAGCGCCTTGATAGTTAACTTGATTTGACTGAGCATCATATTTAGCTGTCATAATCAGTTTCTTATCTGGTGCATACACCAAAACGCTTAAATCTTGGTTGGGGAAATTCTTATGAAATCCTTGTACCAAAGATTTTGCTAATGTTTGCACTTCGTTAGGGCGAACTTGAGGCGTAATTACAACTCCTAATTTGTTGTTATCACGCACGTAAGCGTCCTTAACTAAACCGTTAGCAGTTTGTACCACCCAATTACCAAAATCTTGACCTACTGCGGTACTGCCACGTTCTAAAGTTTGATAATTTGTAGCACTACTAACACTAGGTAAAACAGGAGTTGCTTTGGTTTGGGTAGCTCCACCACAGGCTGTTGTGATTGTGAGAACTAATACCAGAACTAAAGCTGTTAATAATTTGCGACTTTGTTGAATTAAACCCATGTTGTGATCCTCAAAAAAGCTAGATTAATAAGTATTTGGTTTTCTGTTATCGAACATTGCAATAAATCCTATAAAAATAGAGGCTATAGATAGCCGTAAAGCTATCTAGCCTCTGCCTAATTACTTAGGCTTAGTCAATTGCTTTCTTAATGTTATCTTTGATATCTTCGCCAGCGTTACGCACGGTAGCTTCGCCTTGTTTTGCTTGTCCTTCAGCTTGATCTTGAGGATCGCCAGTTACGTTACCCATTGCTTCTTGGGCTTTTCCTTCAATATTTTTAGCGGCAGCTTTGGCTTTATCTTCGAGACTCATTATGATTTTTCCTATTTACAGATAATGTTAAATTTGAAGATGTTGGTAAAGAGTGATTAACTCTCGTTTCTCATCTGTAGCCAATTTAACAAAATCTCTGTTTATAGCCTTCTGTCCGTAGATATATTAAATATTTATCTATTTATTTCTATTTATATATGCTTAAAGATTTAAAACTCTAGTTAAGTAAAATTAAGATATGCTGCACACCGTTAACTATCTAGGGTAAAATTAAAAACCCCGATTTGAGATAAATCGGGATGATAAAAAGCTTATTATTATTAGTTTTATTAATCTAAATAACCGAGCATTTCATCAAAATCGTTACTTCTATTTGAGGCAATTGGGCGACCCCCGTACCCTAAATGAGTCTGATCAGCGTCAAAGTTACTACTAAAAACGGGACGGTTATCTATCCAAGAAACAATCTGGGCAGTTTTTTTATTACTACCAATTGGACGCATTCCCGACATATTAACTGTATCGTGAATTACCAGGTTACTTGCATCAATCGGACGGTTATTAGGTAGACGATTTGATTCAATAAGCTGCATTGTTCCTGTATTTGTCGTACTTTCTGAGGCTTCTAGCTTAATTGGCAAATTATTAACTGGGGCTGCGCTTTCCATATTTGTAATCTTCTCCTGATTAGTTTCGTCAATATTGATGATCAATTCTCTAGCCTTGCTAATTCTGATTAACTTATCATTCGGAAGAGTTAACTAAAGTAAGCTAATGACTATATAAATTGCCAACAGCTAATTCCTGCTATATCTAGTTTAACCTAAATAAATCTTAATAAAAATATAGTTACCTCTCGCCATTGTAGAGACGTGCCAGTGAGCGTCTCTACATTATTTTTTGAATATGTATATTTAATTGGGGTAGATTAAAATAGAAATACGGGAATCCGATGCTTAAGAGTTTGGGAAATCAGAAAGCGAGATCACTTATAGCTGATTAGTATAGAGATGAGTTATCTAGGTGTTGGCACTCATTGCGCCTGGAAGCTCAAACCCCATTTCTGGTGTTGGGGAAGTAATAAAAAATTATTGTATTCAAAATCTGCAATTTAATGACGCAATTTCGTCTGCAAGCTCCATTTCAACCTACAGGCGATCAACCACAAGCGATCGCACAACTTACCTCTTATCTCCAAGCAGGTAATCGTTTTCAAACTTTATTAGGCGCAACGGGTACGGGAAAAACCTTTTCCATCGCTGCTGTGATTGAAAAAATTGGTAAGCCAACCCTAGTATTAGCCCATAATAAAACCTTAGCAGCACAGCTTTGTAATGAGTTGCGCGAATTCTTCCCTAACAACGCGGTGGAATACTTTGTTAGTTACTACGACTACTATCAGCCAGAAGCTTATATTCCAGTTACGGATACATATATAGAGAAAACCGCCTCAATTAATGAGGAAATAGATATGCTGCGACATTCAGCGACGCGATCGCTATTTGAGCGCAAAGATGTGATCGTTGTAGCATCAATTAGCTGTATCTACGGTTTAGGTATGCCCGCAGAATACCTCAAAGCGTCTATTCCGTTTCGTGTGGGGATGGAAGTTGATCAACGTGCATTGCTGCGAGATTTAGCGAATGTGCAATACTCTCGCAATGATATAGATTTTGGTAGAGGGCGTTTTCGAGTGCGGGGGGATGTTTTAGAAATTGGTCCCGCTTATGAAGATAGAATTATCCGAGTAGAATTTTTTGGCGATGAAATAGACGCAATTCGCTATGTCGATCCAGTCACAGGGGAAATTATCCAAAGTTTAGATGCAATAAATGTTTATCCTGCGCGTCACTTTGTCACTCCAGAAGATCGCTTGGAAGAAGCTTGCAATGCAATTCAAGCAGAACTTAAACAGAGGATTTTAGAACTAGAAAGTGCTGGTAAACTTTTGGAGGCGCAACGGATAGATCAGCGTACTCGCTATGATTTAGAGTTATTGCAGGAAGTAGGTTATTGCAATGGCGTAGAAAATTATTCTCGTCATTTAGCTGGAAGACTTCCAGGTGAATCGCCAGAATGTTTGATTGATTATTTTCCTAAAGATTGGTTGTTAGTAATAGATGAATCCCACGTTTCTATACCACAACTTCGGGGAATGTATAACGGCGATCAGTCGCGCAAGCGGGTATTAATTGAGCATGGTTTTCGCTTACCTAGTGCTGCTGATAACCGCCCGTTAAAAGCTGAGGAGTTTTGGGATAAGGCAAATCAGTGTATATTTGTCTCTGCAACGCCTGGAAATTGGGAAATTGAAATATCAGAAGGAAGGGTTGCAGAACAGGTAATTCGTCCTACTGGGGTGCTTGATCCTGAAATATTTGTGCGTCCGACGGAAGGACAAATTGATGATTTGTTGAGTGAAATTCAAGAACGGGTTGTACTGAATGAACGGGTATTGATTACCACTTTAACTAAGCGGATGGCGGAAGATCTCACGGAATATTTGCAAGATCGAGGAGTGCAGGTGCGCTATCTACACTCAGAAATTCAATCTATTGAACGCATTGAGATTATGCAAGATTTGCGTGATGGTAAGTTTGATGTGTTAATTGGGGTTAACTTATTGCGGGAGGGGTTGGATTTACCAGAAGTATCTTTGGTGGCGATTTTGGATGCGGATAAAGAGGGGTTTTTGCGTGCAGAGCGATCGCTAATTCAAACTATCGGTAGGGCGGCGCGTCATGTGCGCGGACAAGCTATTTTATATGCTGATAATTTAACCGATAGTATGATCAAAGCAATTGACGAAACTGATCGCCGTCGGGGGATTCAGTTTGCATACAACCGGATGCACAATATTACACCCCAATCAATTGCTAAGAAATCTGGTAATTCAATTCTGGCGTTTTTAGATGTGTCGCGACGATTGAATTCGCAACAGTTAGAAACTGTTTTTGAGCAAGCAGATGATCTATCGTTAGAGCAAATTCCTCAGTTAATTACGCAGTTAGAAGCGCAGATGAAGGATGCAGCGAAAAAGTTAGAGTTTGAGGAGGCGGCGAAATTGCGCGATCGCATTAAGCATTTGCGGGATAAGATGCTGGGGCGTTAATTGATAGTTGTTAGCACCGTCAGCTAACGTATTACCCCACCCCCCAGCCCCCTCCCCTTATTAAGGGGAGGGGGGGTAATACTTTCGTTATTAGGTTCAACCTGGCAATAATATTTTAGAGGCTCTGCCTCTTTATTAATTTTTTGATGATTCCTGCTCAGGGAGCATCAATTTTTTCTTTTCAATATGTTCTTACTGATTAATCTATTTCTAGCAATAAAGCACGATATCCTGCTTGAATAAAGTGCTTATCGGCTGTTGCTGCATTAATCAAACTTTGCTCTTGCATCACTACGAAAGAAATACAGTCAGTTAAGCCCCAAGCTTTATCGGGGCGATTTTGATAAAGTTGTAAGGCTTGGTTTAAAAGTTGATGATCAACACTTACAACTTTAATATTAGATGTTTGGTAACATTGTTGGATAAATTGAACAGCCGCTTTACGATTAAAAGCACTTAAAGCATTACCAACTTCAATTAAAATTGCTTCTGTTATCCAAACTTCATCAGCATTTTTCACACGGGGTAATAACTTTTTAGCTTGCGAATGATATTGATCGCGAGAATTAAGCAATGCTTGAATAAAGGCTGTATCCAAAAATAGTCTATCTGGAGCCATAATTAAGTTTCAGAATGCTGTTTAGGTGTTCCATACAAATAATGATTATGTTCGCTTGACCAATCTTCGGGTGCTTCAATAGTACCAGCTAAATTTTCTAAAACATCCCAAGCATCTCCTGATTGCTTGTCTTCAGCAATGATTGTGATCAGATAGCGTTTATTAGGTTCTAAATCAATAGGTTGTTCTGGTCGTAAAACTGAGCCATCAAAAATGGCGGTTAATTGTTCGTTAGCAGACATATATGTTGGTGCTTAGTATACTTTTTAGTTTAAGCGATCGCATGGCGTGTGTGTCAGCGCGATCGCCAGAATTAGTGGCAGAAGGTTCTAGCATATAAGAGGTTGTCGAAATTGCTCAGGATGTGGCTAAAACACTGCTAGAAATAGAACAACAAGAAACAGGCAACAACTTGAATTTGCCTGTTATCCCGAATCAATTTGAATATCCTCTGCACCTTAATTTTTTAGTAAGGGCGGGTTTAACCAAGATATCTGTAAATACTTAATTTACTTTGCAACCCGCCCCTACACATTGCTAAATTTATCAAATTTCCCAGTGCTGATAATTAAATAATTTTTACTAATTACCAGTCACCGATAACGACTTAAACAATTACCACAGAGGACTTAGCAGACTGCCCCAAAAGTCAACAATTCCTTGTCCGCTTAATACTTCAATAATGAGGATTGAAACGAATCCAATCATCGCAAAGCGACCATTCCAGACCTCTGCATTAGGTGTAAAACCTTGCTCAATATTAATTGCAGCTTCAGTATACGGTTGTTTTGTCTTTTCTTGCAAAGATTCCATTTTATTAACTCCAAAAAACAAATTTTTTATCGACAGCTTGAAAATATTACCAGGGTAATTCAGTTAATAACCCTAAAATGAGGAATTATAGTATTCCCCAAAAGTGAAGTACACCTTGACCAGTTGCTAAATTAATAGCGATCGCAGCAATAATGCCAACTATAGCTAGGCGACCATTCCAAATTTCTGCGCTGGGAGTAAAGCCCCACTTCCACTCGCTACTGTAGTGTTTGTAGCTCAGATTTTCTTTTTGATCTACGAGTTCCATAATCTTTATTTAAATCCAAATTGTTTACTTATCTACATAATTTAATTCAATAAGTTTTTATACTCCTCTTACTTAAGTTAGAAGGTTGAGTATAACTAAATACTTAACTACTAAATTTCTAAATTTCCCGCAATTTTCGCCATTCATTTACTTATTATCCCCCCTGGGAGCATTCATTATTTAATAAATGCCCCCAGAGGGGATTTCGTTCTTTTAGTTGTTAGAAATAAATCTTTTTTTGTTTGAGTAATTGCAGCAAGGTTAGACAGTTTAAAAATGCCTTAAGGTATTAAAACAGCTATGAATAATGCTGTGCTATTAGTATATTTGGTACTTTTTGCGTACATCTAAAGCTAGATGTTGGTGTATATTTAGCAAGTCAACATGGATGGTGAGTTAATTCAGATTTCAGTATTTAATACTGAAGAGATAACAAAAGCTAAGTAGGAGCAAAATGATGAATGAGCAACGTGAAAACGCGATGAACGAAGTTAAGAAACCTTCGAGCCAATTTATTCTCAGTACATCAATAGGAGTTATTACAATCATTCTGATTGCGGTAACTTATTATTACGGGCTGATTCAGTAAATAGTTTTAAAATAATCAATTTTTTGATGCTTCCTTTTTAGGGAGTATCAAATTTTAATTTTCAATATGTTCTTACAGTTTAATATATTTCATAGAAATAATGATTATGTTCGTTTGACCAATCTTTGGGGGCTTCAATAGTACCAGCTAAACTTTCCAACACATCCCAAGCATCTCCTGATTGGTTGTCTTCAGCAATGATTGTGATCAGATAGCGTTGATTAGGTTCTAAATTGAATCTGCTCCGAGCAATAGAGTGCTAAAATCGCATTAATTAGGTTATTAGTATTAGCTTTAAATAACCATGTTACTAGAAGATTACTTTAATTTTTTGGCTGCTGATGACATTCGGATCAAAGGTACAAGAATCGGGATTGAAACAATTTTGTTTGACCACATTTTTCGTGCCAAAACTCCTGAAGAGATTGCTCAAACCTACCCTTCACTAACCTTAGAACAGGTATATGCAACTATTTTGTACTACTTGCACCACAAGCCAGTTGTTGAAGCTTATATGACTGATTGGTTAGAATGGGGTGATAAGATGCGAGCAGAGCAACAGCGTAATCCTCACCCAATTGTAGAGAGACTGCGAAAATTGAAAGCACAAAAACTGGCGAATTCAAAGGATAATGCTCAAGTATCTTATTGATGAAAATGTAGGAAACGTTATTTAATTAATAGTTGAGCATTACAGAAAATAGTTACAGAGCCTACTATGAGAAAGGAATTGCTATGACTTTGACGAAAAAGCAACAAATTGAGCTTAATTCCGATCTCTGATAAATTTTTAGGTTTAATCCTCATTTTTAAATTAGGGAGCGGGTGACTAAGTAAATTGTAAAAAAAATGTGCCGTTGATTACGCAATAGAAAGACTAATAGAGATAAAATTATCGAGAATAAATTTAAGAGTCTCGGTTTTAGCATCTACTCAATAAATATAAGGTTCTGCGGTAGTTTGATAGCAGCCTGATTGTTTGTATAACATCGGCGATAAAACTATAAGTTAGAGCGCGATTTTACATAGTAAAATAAACATACAATGAGGCAAAATGTATGACCGTTGCTAGTTTACTCTTATTCATCGGTGGTTATGCTTGGGTAGTGATTCTCGGTGCGATTCCTGCTTTTATAATACGGTGGATGTTTGTGGAAGGCATGATCGAAGGAGGAAGTATATGTTTGGGATTTGCTGTGGCGGCAGGCGTAGCATCTCTTCCTTTCATTTCAAATAGTATTTCATCTGCTGGAGAGTATTCTAAGTTACAAGATCCACTTTTTCGATATTGGTTTTATTCCGTAGTTATTGTTTTATTTTTCGATATTGGATTTTTAATCGGCGGAACGATATATTTCTTGTTGTTTGACGTAAGTCAAAACACTGATCCTTCTGGGGCTAAAAAGGCATTTTTTGAGTCGTTCCAATTTATACTGCCTCTTGTTTTAGTGACTTCTATGATCATCGCAATGGTCTGATAAAATTTGGTAAAAGGTAGTGTTTTGACATCCACCCCGCCATGAAGGGACGGGGATTCTCATCTACCCAAACAGACTTAACTGTATGAATTCTTGGTGGGATAAATGCGATCGCATAGCGAATGTGTAAGTGCGATCGCACTTTAGATAGAGAGGTTGGGGAGTGCGAATAACTCAATTAGAAGCAATGTCAGTAGTAGCACAATGACATAAAATTCAGAAATTAAGCTCCCACTAACAAGCCTTTGTAGATAAGATGAAATTAAACAACTGTGTATGGATGTATGCAACTAGAAGATTATTTTGAATTCTTAGATCCAGACGATATCCGCATTAAGGGGCATCGGATTGGCATTGATGATGTAATTGATTATTATCTACAAGGATTTACACCAGAGCAAATTTTGGAAGATTTACCATCGCTGAATTTAGAGAAGATTCACGCTACTATTACCTACTATCTTCATAATCGTGTGGTAATAGATGCTTATATGTTGCGCTTGACTAGGTGGCGGGAACAGCGTTATCAAGAAGCTATGGCTAATCCATCTTTGATGATGCAGCGTTTAAAAGCAATAAAAGTTCAAAGAGAACAGGAAAAGCTTAATCTTGTATGAAAATACGTTTCTTACTCGATGAAAATTTATCACCAAAGCTAAAATTTGCCATTTTGCGTCTCAACCCAGCGATAGATATTTTGCGTGTAGGCGATCCCGATGCTCCTTTACTGGGAACACTTGATCCTGAATTGTTGCGTTATTTAGAATTATCTCAAAGGTTATTAGTGACAGATAACCGTAAAAGTATGCCTGGGCATTTAGAAGCGCACTGGACAGCAGGTGGACATATTTGGGGAGTTATCTGGTTACGTCCAGGTACAAGTTTAGGCAGTTGGGCAGAAGCAATTTTTCTGCTTTGGGAGACTAGCGATCGTGAAGAATGGATTGATAAGTTAGATTGGATTCCTTTTTAGGAAGTGAAAGCAAACAAAATCGCGGAAATGTTAGGTTTCGTTTATTCAGCAAAATATATAATGCAAGTACTAACACAGGCAGAAATTATCAGCCTATGAATACTTTTACCATTACTATTCCTAAAATTACCCCAGAGCAATTTTTAGAAATCTGCCAAGCTAATCAAGACTTGCGCCTAGAATTAACTGCTAGTGGAGACGTGATTATTATGCCCCCAACTCATCCTTGGACTGGTAAACAAAACTTTGGCTTAATTACTCAACTTGGAATTTGGGTTGAGCGTACAGGATTAGGGATAGGTTTTGACTCCTCCACAGGTTTTACTCTTCCTAATGGTGCTGTACGTTCTCCTGACGCTAGTTGGATTGATACTCAACGTTGGGATAGTTTAACTGAAACTCAGAAAACATCAGAATTTTCTCCTATAGCTCCTGATTTTGTGATTGAATTACGCTCTAGTAGTGATTCAATTAAAACTTTGCGCGAAAAGATGCAGGAATATATTGATAATGGTGTGCGTTTAGCTTGGTTAATTGATCCGCAAACAAAACAAGTAGAAATTTATCGCAAAAACCAACAAGTAGAAATATTAAATTCTCCTGATACTGTATCGGGTGAAGATGTGTTACCTGGATTTGTATTAAATTTAAATAAAATTTGGTAAAAGGTAGGGATAGGGATGCGATCGCGTAGTGTGCGCGTCAGTGCGTAGGCGTAGCCAGTCGTAGACATCGCACTTTAAATGAAAAATTTTATTTATTCAACACGCCATGCAGCATAAGCAAGACATTCACGTAGATCTTCCGCTTCTAAATAAGGATATGCTCTCAAAATATCTTCTGTAGAATGACCAGATGCCATTAATCCCAGGATAGTACCAACTGTTACACGCAAACCTCGGATACAAGGTTTTCCGCCCATAGTTTCTGGATTTAGGGTAATTCTAGTTAACTGCATCATTTAGTTTACTACCGCTATCCGTTAAATCCTCACCATTTAATGGTACTGATAGGATAACTTGCATTTTACTATAATATACATTTTATACAAATTGTACATTATTTATTAAACAATTACCACAAAATATTTAGGATAAGCTGTTGTGCATTTAAATAAAACTGTTGATGATTATCAAGTGCTTGTA
>JBARVL010000427.1:0-35973 GCA_049646245.1 Crinalium sp.
ATCTTTACAGGACTTACGCAGAACCCCTCTACTATCTGAATCTTTATCATCAAGATCGTATATCCAGTTCCAATCAGGATTGTCACTCCATTTTTTTACAAAATCACAAACTGAAAGAATTGTACCAAAATCATTGTCAATGTAACATTCTTTCGCATTCTCAGAAATAATCTGTAAAGCTTCATGGAGAATATCATATTCCTTGTATTCTATATTGCTAGCCATTAATTTATTAGGTTCTTTAACTAATTTTAGGACTTCCTCTACATCACATGGATCGTAACATTCTTCTACTACCAGTACTCTAGGAGAGTGAATATATACGTATTGATCGCGATCTAATACCGAGGATATATATAATTCACTTTCTAGTTCCTCTCCATATTTTCTAATAGAAGTTTGGTTACTTATTTTTCCAGCAATTTTTAACATTAATTCATAAAAATCTGGTTTGTGGAAAATGATAATATAATTCATTTGCTTGATTTTCTTGGTTTTAAATATTGCGAAATAGTAGCACTAATATCGTTTTTGTTCTGAATAACAATCACTTCAAACCCTGCATTCCTTGCATTTTGATCGAGTAATATAATAGATGCAACCCGTGCCAATAAATAGCGATCGCATTTAACGAAATCTATCGCTCGTACAATGAATTCAAATCCATGCTCCGTATTGATTTGAAGCGGTGGGCATTGCCCACCCTACTGCTGATCTTCTTCAAGAAGAATTGGATCGCAGCAATGCCGCTCGTTCACCTGAATAAATAGATCGCTTTTCTCTTGCGGCGTTAGTTAACGTGATTTTAGATCCGCGATCGCACCCATAGTTACTTGTGCGATCGCTTGATCGGTAGCTTTAGGTAAGTGGTAATACTTACCTCCTGCTTGCTTGGCTAATTCCTTAGCAAATCCAGTGGAAATAAACTTATTTTCCGTATCAATTACCAAAAGCTGAATGCCTACGCCACGAACTTTTGTAGCAATATCTAACAATTCTGCTTTGATATCTGGCTTTTCTCCTTCAGGTATTGGTTCACCCAAAGAACGAGCTAAAGGAATATTACCTCGTCCATCAGTAATTGCCACAATTACCACCTGACCAACATCACCAGACATTTGAGCATTCATTCCGACTCGCACCGCCTGCGTTAAACCATGCGCTAGAGGTGAACCACCGCCACAAGGTAAACGTTCTAAACGTGACTTAGCTAAAGCAATAGAACGAGTAGGGGGTAAAAGTACTTCTGCTTGTTCTCCTCGGAATGGGATTAATGCTACTTGGTCACGGTTTTGATAAGCTTCTGTCAGTAGGCGCATGACTGCACCTTTCGCTGATTGCATCCGATTAAGTGCCATTGAACCCGAAGCATCAACCACGAAAACGACTAGCGCACCTGCTTTTCTGGCTAACCGCTTTCCGCGAATATCACCTTGTTCAACAATGACTTTACGATTTGGTTGACGTTCACGACGAGATTTTTGATAAGGTGCAGCAGCGCGGAGAGTAGCATCAACGGCAATTCTCCTTACTTTACCTTTAGGTAATACTGGTTTAACGTAACGTCCGCGATCTTCAGAAAAGATTAAACTACGACTACCAGATTTGCCTTGTCTTTGCGATCGCTGTGCAAAGTAAAGCACATCTTCATCAATAATCACACCTTCTGGATCGAAGATAAATTCTTCAGGAATATCAGGCGCTTCTTGTTCCTGTTGTTCAGAATTATCTTCTTCCTCCTCTTGATCTTCCTGCTGATCTTGTTCTTGGGGAGATTCGTCTTGCGGTTGTGGTGGTGGCGGAGGTGGTGGGGGTGTTTCCTCTGGCGGTGTTTGTACAACTGTTGCTCTAGGTACAATTACCAACTCCACAGCCCGACGCAAATCGTCAGCATTAACCTTATTACGTCCATCTAAAGCTGCTGCTGCTTTCGCTACCCGCAAAGCAAATAATTCGGCGCGATGTCCTTGCACACCTCCACGAATCGCTTCATTTACTAAATAGGCGATTTGATCCCTAGTAATTTGGACATCTTTGAGCCATTCTCGCGCTAAGAGAATTTGGGTTTTGAGGTTATCAATTTCTTCATCGTATTGCGCTAAAAATGCTTGGGGAGATTTAGAGTATTCTATTGCTTGATCTACAGCTTGTACTCGTTCATCCAAACCTAATACACCATCTGCTGAAAGTGTAATTGCAATGCGATCGAGTAAATGTTCTCGCAGTGGGGCTTCTTCTGGGTTATAAGTTGCAACTAATAAGGGCTTGCAGGGATGCTGAAAACTAATGCCTTCCCTCTCAATTTGGTTACGCCCTTCAGTTAAGCTTGTGAGCAGCAAATTAGCAATTTGGTCATCTAGCAGGTTAATTTCATCTATATATAAAACGCCACGATTTGCCTGTGCTAATAATCCAGGTTGAAATACTGTTTCTCCAAGTTTGACAGACTTTTCTACATCTACAGAACCTATGAGTCTGTCTTCTGTGGTTCCCAAAGGAATTTGCACAAACGGGGCAGGGATAACTTCTGTGGGTAGGTCAACTTCATTACTCTCTCCGTTGATGGGGGGGGAGTTGTGAGCTTGTGATAACAGGTCATCGTCCCACTCACTGGGGTTATTAGGATCGCAGTTGCTAATGGAACCTTTGACTACTTCGATGGGAGGGAGTAAAGAGTGCAGGGCGCGTGCCATCACAGATTTGGCAGTACCGCGACGACCTGCGATCGCCACCCCTCCCAGCCCTGGATCAACTGCTGCTAACAGCAACGCTATTTTGATGGCTTCTTGTCCCACAACCGCAGTTAAGGGAAAAGCCGTAATTGTAGGGTTAGTAGTAGGGGCAGGCATTTGGGTAATTTTAGCTAGTCTAGTGTTTTAGCATATCAATTCTGGGGAGGGTTGGGGAGGGAGGGGAGAGGAGAGAGGAGGGAGGAGTTAAGAAATTAGCTTTTGGCTTTGAATAAGAGGGATTATTTTTTAACGCAAAGGTCGCAAAGGTAAGCGCAAAGGATCGCAAAGATATAAGGTTAAAAGTTTGGTTTTGTGCATTTAATTATCTAACTGTAGGGTGTGTTAGGCACGGGCGATCGCTTCAAGATTTTAACTACTTAATCCTATCAACTGTGCCTAACGCCGATGCGATCGCGTTGACCTCAGAAAAAATCTTTAAAAATATCTTGACATTACAAAAAAAGTATGCTGATATATATTCAGACAGCAAAAATATTTGCACTATCAAAAGCAAGATGTTGATTGTTGTCTCACTTTGAGGATTTTTATTATCCTGCAAATCGCCTGGTTATCCCTTTGGCTGAGTATTTAGCATGAAGGGTGTTTATAAAATTAAATGCGCTTTCCTAGTGTCTAATTAGACATTTAGCTAAGTATTCATTCAAATGGTTAACCTGACGATTTACAGGATAAGGAAAATTCTCCATCTGAGACTTTAATCAAATAAAGGCGAAGGTAGAAATTATATTCTTAGGGTTCTTTTTAAGAAGCTTATGATCTATTTTGCGCTACCGCTAGATATGTGCTTCATGCAGGACTTACGCAGCTTTAAGCCTCATCGGGCTTTTTGTAAGCAACTTATTTCTTTTATGAATAATTTCACTCTTACTTTGCGTAGGTTCTGTTAGTTATCCTGTCTTGCACATTAATGATTAAAGGAACAACTCCGATGAAACGCCAACATATAAGCGGTAGCCAACAAACAAGCCAGAGACTACCTTTAGTTTACATTGCATGGGATCTTCAGAATGTCAAATGTCGGCAAAATAAATTACTTGATTTAACTAATTATTTGTTAACATTTGCTAGACAACAGGGAAAGTTGAATGGCTCAAAGGTTTATTGTAACTCAGAATACAAAGATCAAGCAACTGCCAAAAAACTGCTTGAAACTACTGCATTTCAATGTGTTGATGTTCTCTGTAAATCAAAAAATAGTGCAGATAATCAAATAATGGTTGACTGTATTCGCCAAGTAGCACTTAAGCCTTCTCCTGATATTATTATCCTTGTTTTAGCAGATTGGGATTATGCAGGTTTAATTTGTGTATTACGCCAGTTGGGTAAAAAAGTCATAATATTTGCTCAACGAGGTAATGAAAGCCAAAGGTTGATTAACCTTGTTGATGAATTTTATTTTATCGATCAATTACCTCAACTCATAGGAAGTAAAGCTGCTTAATTTGATTAGAGTTAATGAAGGCTCCGCCTTGATAGATTCGTTACCAGGTTGAACCTGGTAACGAGTATAAGGATCGGATAGTATATAATAAAAATGAATTGTAGAGGTAGTATGAATCAAATAGTTTTAGAAAATGTTAATCCTAATTTAGTGGAAAAATTGCAAATCTTGGCAAATAAGCACAACCGAAGTTTAGAGGATGAAATAAAAGTCATTATTGCACAGGTAGCTGAAGCTGAAGTTATTGAAGAAAAAAATGATATTGCTACAGCTTGGTCAAAAATTGAAGAAGCCCGTCAGCGTCATTCTGGACAAGTATTTAGTGATAGTGTCGAACTTTTACGTGAGGAAAGAAATCGTTGACTAAGATTGTAGTTGATGCCAATGTTGCTATTAAGTTAGTTTTGCCTGAAATCCACTCATCAGAAGCTTGGCGGTTAAGAAATATTAATTACGAATTGTTAGTGCCAGATTTTTTCTTTCCTGAAATTGGTAATATCTTATGGAAACGAGTGCGCCGAGGTGAGATGACTCTAGATGATGCTAAGAATGATTTAGCAGCACTGTCAGCATTACCTTGGCAAGTTGGTTTATCATTATCTTTAATGCCTTTAGCATTAGAAATTGCTACTAGAGTCGATCAAGCTGTTTATGACTGTGTATATTTAGCTTTAGCTGTTACTAATAATTGTCAAATGGTGACAGCCGATGAAAGATTTTATAATGCTCTTAGTAAGGATTCTCTGTTTTCCCATCTTTGTTGGATAGAAAACTTACCGTGATAATTGATAACTGCAATTAATCAATTTGATTATAGAAGGCAGAGCCTTGATAAATTCGTTCCCAGGTTGAACCTGGGAACGAGAGGAGACAAAAAAATTTTTTAACGAAACCGCTTATAGCGGTTTTTGCTGTCTTTATAAGAAAATAAATTAGCAACCAAAATATAGATAAAATGCACAAACTTCTAACATTTCGAGATGACAATTTATTGCGCCGTGCGCTTACTCACCGTTCTTATGTCAGCGAAAACCCTGGCGAATGTGAAGATAATGAACGGTTAGAGTTTTTAGGCGATGCGTTGTTGACTTTTTTAAGTGGCGAGTATCTTTATCGTCGTCATCCTAAAATGACGGAAGATGAATTAACTCGTAGACGTTCAGCTTTAGTAGATGAGAAACAGTTAGCTAAATTTGCTACAGAAGTAGGTATAGATTTGAGAATGCGCTTGGGAAAAGGTGCAATTTTAGATGGGGGTTATCAAAATGCTAATTTAATCAGTAGCACTTTTGAAGCTGTTGTTGGTGCTTACTATTTAGACCATAATTCAGATATTGAAGCAGTCCGCGCTTGTGTGGAACCTTTGTTTGATTTAGTACCAGAAAGTTCTGTTTTGTCTGTTGTTACTGTCGATGCTAAAAATCGTTTTCAGCAATGGGTACAGGCGAATAATATTCCTCCCACGCCTCCAAAATACGTTACTAAGTCAGCAGGAGGAACGGCGCACGATCCGCAATTTATTTCTCAAGTGTATGTAGGTGAGAAAGTATATGGAGAAGGGAGGGGGCGCAGTAAAAAAGACGCGGAGAAGCAGGCGGCGGAAAATGCACTAGCTAAGGTGAAAAAACAACGGGTATTTTAGAGATAAAGATTATGTTGAGTAAAACAGTTGATGTTAGTGAAGTACAAACAAACTTACCAGAATTATTATCAAGAGCGCAGATTGGTACAGAAATTATTTTGACACAAGGTAGCACTCCCGTTGCTCGTTTAGTTCCGCTGGTTTCTTCAGATACACTACCGCAACCAGGTTTGCACCCTGGCGCTATTTGGACTAGCGATGATTTTGATGAACCACTAGCTGAAGACTTCGCACTTTTAACACCTACTTAAAGAAATAAAATTCCGTTGGATAACTAAGTTATTTGAACTTAACTTAAGTAGGAGTCGAATTCTTACTTTAGAGTCTTGTAATAGTCTGCTCATAGCTCAACACTCATATTAGGCTGTGGAAAGCCGATTTTAGGAGTGTTGGGATTATGAAACCAAAAGATATTGTAGGTTTATTTAAAGAAACATTAAAGGAATGGCAGGAAGATAAGGCTGCAAGGTTGGCGGCAGCGTTATCTTATTACACAGCTTTTTCGATCGCACCTTTGTTAATTATTGTAATTGCGATCGCAGCTTTAGTATTAGGTCAAGATGCAGCCCAAGGCGAAATTGTCAGTCAACTTAAAGGTTTGATTGGGCTTCAGGGTGCAGAAGCAATTCAGGAAATGATTAAAAATTCCCGCAAACCAACAGAGGGAATAATTGCTACTATCATTAGTTTTGTCATTTTGGCATTCGGTGCGACAGGCGTATTTACAGAATTGCAAGATGCCCTCAATACTATTTGGGAAGTAGCACCAAAGCCAGGACAAGGTGTAAAAGCAGTAGTAAAAAACCGTTTTTTATCCTTTGCTATGATATTGGGCATTGGTTTTATCCTACTGGTTTCACTGGTTTTAAGTAGTGCTTTAGCAGGTCTAAGCAATTATTTTGGTCATTATCTGCCTGATGTTGTTCTAATTGCTAGAATTGCCAATTTTGTTATTTCTTTCGCTGTGATCACATTGTTATTTGCGATGATCTACAGAGTCTTACCAGATGTGAAAATTGCTTGGGGTGACGTTTGGTTAGGCGCAGCTATTACTTCTTTGTTGTTTTCTATTGGTAAGTGGGGAATTGGGCTTTATTTAGGTAATAGCAGCGTTGGTTCTACTTATGGCGCGGCTGGTTCGTTTGTTGTATTTTTATTATGGGTAAATTATTCAGCACAAATTTTGTTTTTTGGTGCAGAGTTTACCCAAGTTTACGCTAATAAGTATGGTTCCCAAATTCGCCCAGATAAGAATGCTATCCCACTTACAGATGAAGCTAGGGCAAATCTAGGGATACCCCACAGTGAGGAGTTGGAATCTGCTGCTGAACAACATGATAACCATTCCAGAACATCTACTGCTGTTAGAGAACGCAGAACTCACAAAAAATCAGTAAACCCAATTCTGATAGGACTCAGTGCAGTTATCGGTATTTCTCGCCAGTTGGCTCAAATAGTTAAACCAAATAAAAATAATAGGAGGAATAGAAGATAACAGTCAGAAATATAAAACTGCCCCCCGATACCTTACCTATTAAGGGGGCAAAGTTTCCCATAATACAATTGTGATTTATAGCCAGAAGTTTAATGTTTTAATTAATGTTGCTATATCTAAATATTCAAATACAGGAGTTTTTAATTCATGTGCTAAATGAGATAGGTTTTCTTTACTTGCATGAACTAAACGAGTAAGTTCTTGATTAGTAAGTTTTAATTGGCTTTGTAAATATTCTAATTCTCGCAATCTTTCTTGTGTATAAGTTTTAAAACCTCTAGAGCTAAATAAACTTAAGTAAGTAGTAGATAATTAACTTAAAGAGGTATTTTATTAAATTAGATTGAAATTGTGCGATCGCTCAACTCCCCAAAGAGAGATAGCATCTCGGTAGATAGTTTTGATTTATCAATATCAATTCATTTCTAAATTTGATTCAAAGTATTTTTGCTTTTCAAACTGGTTTTATTAATAATGAAAAACCAAGCTTCGTAGTAATTTCATTATTATCCAACACTGAGCGACCCAAAAAGTTATATATATCTTACGATTGATGTGAAAATTGACAAAATAATATCGAAAAAGTATATATTAATACTTTTATTCTATCCAACTTGAGGTAGATACTAAAAGCTTTAATTAAACGTTACTTTGGTTTTGTTGTCAAATTAATATTGGTATGGTTACTTCAGCCAAGCTGCTCAAAGACGTTTTTTTCTGTCCAGAAGAATCTAATTTTTATTCACACTGCTTAGAAACATTAGTATTAAGTCATTGTAGTAGTTCTGAAGTAATCATTGAATTTGGCTCAGGTGATGGTAGTCCAGTAATTAACTCTTTAATCAAATCGGAATTTGATGGAACCATATATGGGTACGAATTAAATAATCTAGCATGGCGTTTGGCACAATCTACGATTAAAGAACATCAATTAGATCAGAGATATGTAGTTTCTAACGGTTCTTTTTTTGACCTACCTAAGCCTGAAGCAAAATATTTAATCTCAAATCCTCCCTACCTACCTGCCTTGGACAATAATCTTCTTCAGCCTTTGTTACATGGCGGGGCAGATGGTAGCGAAATTTCTAGAAAACTGCTATCCCTAAATTATCAAAATGTCCTGCTTTTAGTTGCCAGCTACTCTAATCCCAAAGGGTTAATTAAGTATGCTAAGTCACAAGGATACTCAGTTGCTAATTTTGTAGTTTATCCTGTTCCTTTTGGCTATTACAGTTCAGAATCAAAAGTCAAAGATACGATCAAAGAACTCAGAAAGAAAGATATGGCTTTTTATTCAGAGAATATGTATTTATTAGCCGGGGCATTATTTACTAAGCAACATCAAGCTACAGGAGATTTATCTCAAGAATTGATTCAATTAATGACCTGTTTATGAAAATGGCTTTTCTTAAAAAAAAGTAAAAAGGGAAGAATTATTAATTCTTCCCTTTCATGTTGATGCGTGGAACACCAATTTATTGCTTTATGAAAGCAAAACTTGTGATTGTTTGCCCGCTTTAATAGATAAAGATTCAGCTTGTTCAGCTTCCCGTGCCGATCGCACAATTGCTGCACCAGCGCGATCGCCCATTAGCTTTTCTTGATCGTACCCCAGTAACAGTTCCCACGCCTGCTCAGGATACATATCCGCCAAGGGTAAAGCTACATCATCCAACATCCAGCGACCGTGACGTTCATCTTCTCTAATATGCAACTCCCAATAACCCATTGCTGCTTCTGATAATCCCAAATTCTGCGCGGCGGCAAGATAATTTCTATATGCAGCAGGTCCAGCGACTTCAAAATATGTTAGTCCACCGTTGTAGCGTAGGTAATAGCGTTTGCACTCTGTCATCAAGAAGTTATGATTGGCAGAAGCTAAGACTTCCCAAGGTACTAAATCAAAATAGCCTTCTGGTTCGGTGTTCATTTCAAACTCAGTTAGCATTTGAGCAAAATAGGTAGAATGCTTGCGGGAAAGACGACCATTGCCGTACTCTTCCATTAGCACCCGCGTCAACATACACTGGATATCATTAGCTGCACCACCTAAGATGCGAGAAAGGCGACTACCTTCAACTAAGCCATCAAAAGAACCAATTGCTAGTACGCGACGATAACCAGCTTCGGTCATTTGTGATCGTAAATAACGGCTATCATCACTTAAAGCTGGATCGAGGTCAGCAGCACCACGTTCCATTATTGCTTCCTTAACATTAGCTTGTTGCAGTTCTTCTAGATTGAAGTGGGCTAACTCCCACTCCTGCCAAGCTTCCTCGATGCGATCGCGGATACCTTTTAAATAGTTGGAACGTTCGTTAGTGTAGCGTCGCAGATCGTCAAACCAAAACAAGTTTAAGCGATTAATGCTATAAAGCACTCGCTGTAGAAATAAATGCGCGGCATCATCACTATTTTTTTCTTTGTAAGCTGTTTTGATGGCGTATGCGATCGCGCTTTCAAATTCACTGACAAGTTCTGGTTGTGCAATTACCTTGCGATCTAAATCCGCTAATTCCACCAGTTCAATAAATTGTTGTTCAGCCTCCTGGTAATTGATGGCTGTTAGCTGATGAGCTTTACTATTTACCTCGAATCTAGTGCTAGGATCAACTATGTTAGTAAGCATGAAATCTAATTATTCTGCTAAATTTGCGTCTGCTGATGTTACTCACCAACAAAATTTTTATTGCTATGTTTGTAATAAAGATAACTATTATTCTTAACCCCAGCTTCCATCTAAGGAATGTGCCTAACAGTCCGTTTCGTCTATCTTAAGAGTGATTTAAAAGTTAAACTTATTTGTTACCATAGCTCAAAAATCTATGATTAAGTAGTTAATAATATCAACTTTGTTTAACAATTAGAATAAACATTTTTATGAATAAAATTAAATTTTTGAGATCCTGTTCGATTAGAAAATGAGCATTTTAGTTTAGGTTTTATTGATCGGGATTTTAAAAATTATACAAGCTTAAAACATAGATCCCCCCTAGCAAGGTTTAAAAAGGGGCGGATAATTCAAAGTCCCCCTTTTTAAGGGGGATTTAGGGGGATCTCTTTGTAAGTACTGAATTTTTTAACCGTGCAGAATCTATATTTCCTTACAAATATCCACTGCTTGATAACCAAGCAACAGAAAATAGTACTGTTGTACAAACTGATAAAATCGTCATTAATCCGGCTGGCATCAAAGCACGAGTACTGATATAGCGCCGTACAAAAACAATCAATAAAAATAAGGCAATTGATGCAGCTAATCCCAAGCCTAATACAGGTTGTTGTCCGCAAATCCACCAAGCAGCAAATAAGACTGCACCACTAACCAAACCCATAATTAGCGATACTTTACTTTTAGCTTTCATATATCCCATAACGCCACCGAGTGCAGTTAGGGTGGCATAGATTAGAATAAACCAGTAAGCAATTTGCAATAAATTGTTCATTTGACAAAAAGTAAAAATTAAGTTATTGAGTTAAAAACTCAGTTGTTAGGAGGTTAAGCTTTATGAATCCACATGATTTGTTAATGTTAGTGCTGTTACTCACTCCTGGGCTGGCACTTTCAGTTTTTATCATGCTTGCCTTTGCGGCTGGTGGCTAATTACTCCCTAATATTTAACTGTAAATTGAAGGGTGAAATTTTAAACATCGCTTAACAAAAATAAAATTTGCGGCAACCTCTTTAAGAATCAGCACAAAGTGCAGGTTGCCGCAGTAATTTATTGCCCCTATTGGTGTTCATAGGGATGTTCATCCTTTAAGTGTCAGTCAGATTATTTAGAGAAATCCGACTTTTCACCATTGGCAGGTTTGTCAGATAAGGATAGTGATCCGCTTAAGGTTTGCTCTAATTCCATGCGATGTTCCATTTGGCGCAGGAAATAGCCAGTCATCATCGCACTAGCAAGCATACCAGCTAAGTTTTCTCTATCTGTAGTAATTTGCACGTTAAAGTTTTCGGCTGGTAACATACCAACTAAACCTTGAACGTTATGGGAGATAATTTGCTTAATTTGAGGACTAGCCGATTTAGCAACCCGCTCTAAGACTTCTGGGGGTTGATGTTGAAGGTATTTGAGAAGTTGGTTTGCTTGTGCTTCTTCAGTCTGGGCGTGGGAAAATTCGGGGTTAAATGCCATTGGGGTTCTAATAATTGATTGGCTTAGTTTCTACTCTAAACGATTGTTGATACAGGTTGCGTAGACCCAAGGGTAACAACTAACGTATGTCATTAGCAGGAACTCAATGATTAATTTAATGCTCAATCCTATGACCAAGTTAGGATGGAGATGGTTCCTCTATGGATGGCAGTAGTTGTTCTAATTCAAAGCGTTGGTGGAATTTGTCAGTTACTTGTAAAACAAAAGACCGCCCGCCTGGTTGCCGACGTTTACGCACAAATCCCATTTCTACAAGTTCTTGGACGTGCTGATAAGCACCGCTACCGCGTAGATCCACAAGTTCTGTTTGGCTAATTGTACCTTTGAGTGCGATCGCAGCTAAAGTCCGTAATGCACCTGTACCCAACTCAGCAGGAACCATTGTTTGTAGTAAGTGTTGAAACGACGATCTAAGCTGCAAACAGTAGCCAGATGGTGTTTCCACTACTTCCAAGGCACTATCTCGATGAGCATAGTCTGCCATTAATTCAATAATAGCGTATAAGGCAGTTTCGCGATCGCACCCCGCAAACTCAGCAATTGCTGTGATGTCGAGGGGTTGTCCCTTTAAATAAAGAATGGCTTCAATTTGACTTGCTAGAGGCATTAATTACAGAAATAAAAGATCAAAGTCCACGCTGATGTGGTATTACACCGCGTAGTAACACATTTGTACTTTAATTGTTTTAATAAAAAACTAGCTCCTTTTCTAGATCTGAATCATTAGTTTCTTGCATTTCTTGTAATGACTGCCAACCAGCTTGCCATTGATTAATATCCTTAAGCGATTTAGCATTGATCCAAAAACGCACATTAGGATCGCAAGCTGCCACCATTTCCGCAAATACCCACTTGCCTTCGTTTTTGCGGTTGACAACTTGAAAATGTCTCCAACCCCAAGTTTTTTGGTTAGCCGTCCATTTAGAATTAATTAAGTAAGGAAATTTTTGTTTTTTCGGCATAATTTAATTTATTTAAATAAAAAACTACTCATGCAAACTCGCTTTTGTGCGACTATCTCCAGTATAATGTTTTAAATTATTATCCCACAATTGATGCCATTTATCAATTAACAATTATCAATTAACAATTAACAGTTTTTTGTTTGATTATACCTACCTCAGCTAAGTATTTTCTATGAGATTTTTCTACGTCGTGACAGTAAACGTGCAGCTATTATGCCACCGATAAATCCAAATAAATGCCCTTCCCAAGATATCCCTGGTTGAGTTGGTAAGATACCCCAAATAACTCCACCATAAAAGAAGCCGACGATTAATGACAATGCAATTGCGATAAAACTGCGTTCAAAGTAGCCGCGTAGTAACAGAAAGCCTAGATAACCAAAGACTACGCCACTTGCCCCAATATGCAGAGAGTAAGGGTTTCCAAATAACCATACGCCTAAACCACTAACGATCATTGTTATTGCTGTAACAATAAAAAAGTCGCTGGTTTCTCGTAGCATAATTAACCAGCCAAGGGTGAGGAAAGGTATGGTATTGGCTATTAAATGACCTAAACCTCCATGCAGAAAAGGCGCAAACAGTATTCCTCGTAACCCAATGATGCTGTGAGGGCGAATACCGTAGGCGTTAAGTCTTCCTCTAAAAAAGAATAGATCTATAATTTCCAGTATCCACATGATGGCGATCGCACCACCTAAGATTGTGACATGGCTTTTTAATTCACGGGCGATCGCTTTGGCATCGTCTCTACTCACTTAACCTGCCTCGGAATAAGTATTTATATATTTAGAGTAGCAATTTGCAGAAAGATTCAGGAGTCATCAGCCAGGATATACACTAACCCCTTAACATAAATATGTAAGTCCTGCAACTGTTAATCAGGCAACCAATTAATATCAAGTAATTGGCTAAGAGAGTAAGGACATTCTGGCGGAAAATTAACTGAGTTTTGAGTTTTAATTTTTACAAATCCTCTAGCATCCTTATAAAGAGCATCTAATTCAGCATCTAAATAATTACGAAGGTTAGTTGTCAGCTTTCTTTTCAATTGAATCCTAAAACTATATATTTCTGTCTGCCAGTGGACTTGATTATATTCTAACTCTGTTGTCCAATACTGTAGCAATAATAAATGACGAATAATTTGTTCTAAAAGACTGGCTACAGCATTTTTCTTTTCGTTTCCCAAATCTTCTAACTCCTCAATTAAATTCTCGATATCTAGAAGCTGCAATTGTCGATTTTTCAACAATTCAATCGTTTCTTCTAGCCATTGAGAATCATCAACAGCGTAAAGATTTTTTAAGTCAGTAACAGTTTTCATAACTCATGCCTTAAAAACATGGAAAGAAATGTATTAATGATAAAACTTAGGCAAGTCTGAAACCTAGATCAGACCTAGGGCGTGTTTTCAAACCCTTCGATCCCCCCCAGCCCCCCTTAAAAAGGGGGGGGAATTCAGTCAAAGTCCCCCTTTTTAAGGGGGATTTAGGGGGATCTCACCGACCGAAACGGAGCCAATATAGTTTGAAAACACACCCTAGCCCCCTTAAAAAGCGGGAAACATTCAAGGGATCTGTGCGTAAGTCCTCACAAATTTTCTATTTCTACTGGTTCTAAATCTTCGGCTGGTTTAAACCCAAACACCCGCGAGTAGAAATAAAACTCCCCATCAATAGCGCGTTTAATATTTTCAGCGCGACGGAAACCGTGTTGTTCTCCTTCAAAGGGAACATAAGCGACAGGTAAACCTTTTGCTTTTAATGCTTCCACCATCATTTCTGCTTGGTTAGGTGGAACAACTTTATCTTCTAACCCTTGGAAAAAGATCACGGGACAAGATAGTTTATCAGTAAAATGGATAGGCGATCGCTCTATATATATCTCTTTCTCTGCTGGATAAGCACCGATTAATCTATCGAGATAACGTGCTTCAAATTTGTGGGTATCTTTAGCTAAAGCTTCTAAATCGCTAACCCCGTAATAACTAGCGCCTGCTTTAAATACGTCACGGAATGTCAGGGCGCAAAGTGTAGTATAACCGCCTGCACTACCACCTGCGATCGCCATTCTCTCACCATCTACTAAACCTTGGTCAGCAAGATAACGCGCCGCGTTTGCACAATCGTCAACATCGACAATACCCCACTTACCATCTAAGCGTTGATGATATTCCCGTCCATAACCTGTACTGCCACCATAATTTACATCTAAGAAAGCAAAACCGCGACTTGTCCAATATTGGATTTTTAAGTTTAACTGACTAGATGTAGCTGCTGTTGGTCCACCATGACTTTTAACTAATACTGGCGGTTTTTCTCCAGTAGGTGCGTTATAGTCTTGGTTTTTGGGTGGATAGAAAAAGGCATAAGCAGTTAAGCCATTTTCTGTAGGAAATTCAATCGGTTGCGGTTGGGAAATATAACCAGGGTCAATTTCCATCTCACTTGACCGCCGTAAAACTTGCAACTCGCCACTAGATAAATTTAACTCCACAATAGCTGTTGATTGTGTCGGTGAAGCTGCACTAAATACAACCCGTCCTGGCGCTGTTTTGAGTGAAGAAATTTCCGTATAAGGAGTTTCTATTTTTGTTAGCTGTTTAGTAGTTGTATCTAAACTGGCTAAATACCAAATACCATTTTGGGTGTAAGTGCAGATAATGCGATTAGCATCAAAGCCATAAGTAGACATCCCAAAAACCCATTGGGGAAGTCCAAATTCAGCCTGCATTTCACATAGTGATTCAGTATTACCATTTTGCCAGCGATAGAAGTTCCACCAACCAGTACGATCTGAAACAAAGTATAAAATGTTATCTGGCGACCACTCTGGCTGAAATATAGATTCATCCACCCCACCAGCAATTAACTTAGGTGCATCTAAAGAACCATCTGCTGTTATTTCACTAACCCATAATTCTGTACCATTCCAAGGCATATTGGGATGGTTCCAACTCAGCCACGCTAATTTTGTACCGTCGGGACTTATGCGGGGAGATGAGTAAAATTCACTACCAGAAACTAAGGTTTGAGTATTTCCATCTGGCAAACTGATACTAACTAATGTATCTACTGGTTCGTGACCGCCGCCAGTGTGATCTTCCTGTACACAAATTAAGCGATCGCGCACAGGATCTATAATCATATCTGCATAGCGCAAATCTGCTCCTGACTTTCCTTGAGAAAGTTGTTGTGGTTCAGCATTTAAGATTTGACGGTAGAGATGCTGGTCTGCAAAGTTGCAAAAATAGACAGTACCCTGATTTACCAGGAAAGAACCGCCACCGTATTCATTTACGCGAGTACGAACATTAAAAGGCGCAACAGTAACATCAGTAACTTGATTATCTGGGGTACGCCGTACAAGTACACTGCGTCCACCTTCTTGCGGTCGCATTTCAATCCAGTAGATATCATCGCCATCAAGAACAACTGGTCCTAAACCTATTGTTGAGGAAACAATTAAATCTGATGTAATAGGAGATTTCCAAGACCCGTATGCTGCTATTTGTGGTTGATTCATTTTAATATCACTAATTTTTTCAAGAATCACAGGAATTACGCATCATTAACGCTCTTCATAAGCATTTCAGCCCTTGCAGATCCCCCTAAATCCCCCTTAAAAAGGGGGACTTGCGTAAGTCCTAAATCAATTAAACTATCTGTGTAACCGCAGTTTAGCTGCGCGTACATCTGTGTTTATCTGTGTCCATCTGTGGTTAATTATCCAAAATTTTAATTATGCAATCAGCAGATTTATGAGCTTTTTCTGGCAATTTCACAAAATATTTTTTTATGTTTCAAGGGGAAAATTAATAACTAAAAAGTATTATTTTCCCATAGAT
The DNA here is from genome assembly GCA_049646245.1 of Crinalium sp. Classification (GTDB taxonomy): domain Bacteria; phylum Cyanobacteriota; class Cyanobacteriia; order Cyanobacteriales; family PCC-9333; genus Crinalium. The sequence goes on from JBARVL010000427.1 coordinate 16,310, forward strand.
TATAGCTTACTTGCAGCCTAATGATGCGCGGGTTGCAACACCAGTTTTGGAGTTAACACCATCTGCTACTTCACAAAGTTTTTTGACATTTGTTCCATCCAATACAACACCACTGAAATCAGTACCGTTAATATTTACTTGATCAAATCTGGAACTTAGCAAAATTGCTTCTGTGAAAACTGCATCACTGAGATCTGCATTTGAGAAATCAGCAGCATAAGCTAACCCATTAGTAAAATCTGCACTGTGTAGAGAACTACCTTTCAGAGTAGAACCGTTAAAAACTACGCCTCGGATATCAGCATTGTTAAAGTTAGTGTTATCTAAATTAGCTTCCACAAATTCAGAGGAAATTAAGGTTTGACCGGAAAAATCTTTCCCACTAAGATCTAGTTTGGGTTTAGCTTTCCTAGCAGCTAAAGCTGATTCCGGGGATAAAAGAAAGATGAATGCTAACACTAACGCTACCAGTACTTTAAAATACCTCATAATTGTCCAATGCAGTTGAATATTTTGCTCTTTCTAGATTATCTACGCTAAAGTGCCTCAAAAACCATCTGTGGCGTTAACACTTTTCCTTGATCTGAATCAGTTAAGTTAGCAATGCCTAAAAATTGCTGGTTTTCATCATAAACCCGTAGGAAGTTTGTTGATTTTGCCGCTTGAATTGATATTCTATCGCTAGGCTGTTGTGCTTCACTTTCTGTTATGTCTAAGATGGAAGATTGAGCATTTAAAATTTTTTGCCCTTGACACCAACGTTTAGCATCAGTTGCGGATAAATTTACAGGTGTTAAATGTGTTAAAGCGATTGGCGGCGGAATTGGTTGAAATGTTCCTTGCTGTATTTGTTCTTCTAATTGTTCAAATGTGATACTATCAGCCAAATTCAATCCACAACTGGCGGTGCGTATTAAGGAAGCGAGTACGCCACCAGTATTAAGAGCAATACCTAAGTCACGTGCGATCGCTCTTATATATGTACCAGATCCACAAGCGATCGCCACATCTATTTCTGGAAACTCCCCACCTCGCCAGTCTAAAACCTCAACCTGATATACTTCCACCGTTCGCGCTGGCACATCAATTTTTTCTCCAGCCCGCGCTAAATCATATAATCGTTTACCTTGTACTTGAATAGCACTGTAATTAGGTGGGATTTGTTGAATAGTTCCTTCAAACTGTTGTATTGCTGCTATAACAGCTTCTAAACTCAAATCATTGACTGGCTGTTGAGAAATTATTTCCCCAGCTAAATCATCAGTTGTTGTTGTTATTCCTAACTTAATTGTTCCGCGATAAGCTTTATCTTGCCGGAGATATTGTAATAATCTCGTAGCTTTACCCAAAGCAATAGGTAATACACCCGTAACAGCAGGATCTAAAGTTCCCCCATGTCCGACACGCTTCAGACGCAGTAACCGACGCACCCGCGCTACACAGTCATGGGAAGTAAAACCTGCTGGTTTGTTTAAATTTAAGAAACCTTGCACAGTTAATAAGTTAATAAGTGAACATCAGTAAAGTTTGTAGATATAGCTGTCGCTAGGGCGATTAAGACATTATATTTCTTGCGCTTAATTACAACTTTTTTTATCGCAGATGTGAGCAGACTTGTACTGAGCGTAGCGAAGTATAAACGCAGATTACGCAGATATTCACCAATATTTAATTGTTGCCTTAAGCGCACTATCCGTTGCTATATATTGCAAAAGCAGATCAATTTCATATATCATCTGCGTTCATCTGCGTTTATCTGTTTTCATCTGCGTTCTAAAATAACCTGTTGCTACACACAGAGAATATAAAAAACTAGATAATGCTTTTTAGCAAAATCTTTTATCATACCTTTCTTTGTGTTATATAAATCAAGCCTGTGGATGCAGACTTGATTTATATCTGATAACCATTAAAGGTATCTGCTTTCTGATTTATTATCAAGAGTTATTTTCCACGTTTGTAAACGTCCTGAATTACTTTTGCTAACCGTCGCATCCCCGTTTCAATATCCTCATCAGTCGCAGTTAAACTAATCCGAATACACTCTTGTTTATGCTTCCAATCTTCACGCAAACCAGGGAAGAAAGAACTACCAGGTACAACAATTACACCAACTTGCTTTAATTCTTGGTATAACTCCCAATCTGTAATCGGTAAATCCTTAAACCAAATCCACGCAAATATTGCCCCTTCACCCCGATGTAAAAACCAAGGCAAATCTTTAGGCATTGCCTCATCTAAAGTACTTTCTACAACAGTGAACTTTTTCTGGTAATAGGGACGGATAACTGAAGTGGCGATATCTGCCAGCATACCAGTTTCAATTGCACGGGCTGCGATCGCTTGTCCATACCGTGACGAATGAATACACATATTCGTCTGGAATGACTCTAGTACGTTAATGTACTTTTCTTCCCCAATCGCAATCCCAATTCTTTCCCCTGGTAATCCCACCTTCGATAAACTCATGCAGTGAATGATATTACCGCCAAAAATCGGAGTCATCTCTGTAAAATTCAACGCCGGAAAAGGTGGCGCGTAAGCAGAATCAATTAACACAGGTATATCATAAGGTTCTGCTAATGCTGCAATTTTGCGTACCTCATCATCGGTAAGCACATTTCCTGTAGGGTTACAGGGACGGGAGAACAACACGCAACCTGTGCTTTCATCTATATTTAACTGGCTAAAATCTGGGCGATACTTAAATGTATGCCCTGCGGTATCAATATCTAAAGCAGGTTTGTAAGCAAATAAGGCTTCTGTAAATAAAGTTAAACCACCATAACCCGTATAATCTGGACTCAAAGGCAATACAATTTGCTTGAGTTTACCACTGCTGGTATATCCCCCAAACGCATTAGTCGCGTAAAAGTAAAGGCTTTGACTTCCAGGGGTAATCAGAATATTGCGATTAGTTAAACTCAGATTGTATCGTTGATTGAAAAAATTAACTACAGCTTCAATCAGTGGTTCATAACCTTGGCTATCACCGTAGCGACAAACAACATTGCCAAAATCTTGACCATTTAACAATTCTGTGGTATATTCGCGCCACAGTTCTTCTACTTCCGGTAAAATTACTGGATTACCAGGGCTGAGATTAATATATTGCTGTCCTACACCTGCTTGTAGGGTTTCTTTAATATCTTTCATAATTGCCCGCACTCCAGTTAAGTGGGACATTTTATCGCCAAATTGAGTAAGGGCAGGGTTCATAGGATTTAGCAAAATAGATTTTTTACTGGTTGACAAATTGTAGATTACTCCCTTCCCGCGATGGTGAATACCTATTTAAAAAACCGCCAAGACGCAAAGGTCGCCAAGGAAGAAGAAGAAGATGATCGCTAATCTTGAGCGTGGGAAGGGAGTAACAGCTATTGAATAGCGATCGCACTAACCGTTCTTCTATTGTCCTACCACTTCACAAAATTTCACCTTAAAATCTGTAAAAAGTGTAATAAAACACTATTTTTGGCAAGAAGCCTGTCAAGCTATAAACTAGGACGAATGGGATGATAGTTCTGACCTCTTCTTGCATTCAGCTAAAAACTGCAAAAAGTAACGGGTAGATTAATCAGGATTAGCTGTAGAAGTAGGTCTTTCCTCAAACCGCCTAAACATCGAAGTAATTCAGCAAATTAAACAAATAATGACAACAGTTGAGACGCTACGCTCCAAACTCCCCTTTCCGCTCAAGCCCTTAGCAGACATAGCTTACAATTATTGGTGGAGTTGGACAAGCGATCGCATTTCCCTCTTTCAAAGCATTAGCCCTGAAGAATGGCAGCGTTGTGGACGCAACCCAGTGGCTTTACTCGAATCTGCCAGCTATGTGCGCCTTACCCAAATGGCAAAAGACCCCACATACATTAAACGGGTAAAAGCATTAGCACAGCAGCTTAATGAATACATGGAGCAAAAAAATACTTGGGCAAGTAAAGTCGCTCCAGAAATTAAGCCAGAAAGCCCAGTTGCTTATTTTTGTGCAGAATTTGGCATCCACGAGTCATTACCAATTTATTCCGGTGGCTTGGGTATTTTGGCTGGGGATCACCTCAAGTCTGCCTCAGATTTAGGCGTACCACTGGTAGCTGTTGGGCTGGGTTATCGCCAAGGTTACTTCCAACAACGCTTAAATCAGAGTGGTTGGCAAGAAGAAAACTATATTGACAATCCCTTTGAGCGGATGCCAGTAGAGTTAATTAGAAATGAGCAAGGGCAACCTCTAACAATTCAGGTGGATGTTCGCCAAAGGATAGTTAATGCTCAAATTTGGTTAGCGCAAGTTGGTCGTGTCAAGCTGTATTTATTAGATACAAATCGGGATGATAATGATCCCATCGATCGCTGGTTAACTGGACATCTTTACGGTGGTAATCAAGACACTCGCATTGCTCAAGAAGTATTGCTAGGAATTGGCGGTGTAAGGGCGTTGCAAGCAGTGGGGATCAATCCTTCTATTCATCACCTCAATGAAGGTCATGCCGCATTCTGCACCTTAGAGATTGCCCGTAATGAAATTCAGCGTACAGGCAAATCATTTTATGACGTGGAAGCATCAGTGCGCGATCGCTGTGTCTTCACTACCCATACCCCAGTACCCGCAGGTCACGATGTCTTCTCATCCGACCTGATGGACTCCTACTTTGCTCACTACTGGTCAACAATCGGATTATCTCGCGAACAATTCCTGGCATTAGGCGCACGTCGTTTGGGCGATCCCTGGGAACCATTCGGCATGACTGTTTTAGCTTTGCGGATGTGTCGCACCGCTAACGGCGTAAGTGAATTGCACGGTCAAGTTTCCCGCAAAATGTGGAAAATTCTTTACCCAGAACGTGCCGAAAACAAAGTACCCATCGGTTACATTACCAATGGAGTTCATGCCCCTACTTGGACAGCACCGTTACTTGCTGACTTGTATCAAGAATACTTCGGCGAAGATTGGCTGAATAATCTTGTTGATCCCCAAATGTGGGCGAAAGTAGAGAATATTCCCGATGAGGAAATTTGGTGGCGGCATCAAATTCTCAAAGAACGCTTGATTGCTCATACTCGCTACAAGTTGAAACTAGCACGGCAACAACGCCACGAAGATCAACACCGGATTGATTCGCTAGATCAATTACTCGATCCCAACGTACTAACTATCGGATTTGCTCGTCGCTTCAGTCTTTACAAACGAGGTGACTTACTATTACGGGATGCGGAACGCGCTTTAAGGATTTTTGGGAATAGCGATCGCCCCGTACAAATAGTATTTGCAGGCAAAGCACACCCACAAGACGAAGAAGGCAAACGGATTATTCAACGGTTGATGGAGTGGTGTAAACATCCAAGCCTTGTCAGCCGAGTAGCTTTAATTGAAGACTACGACATCTACACCGCGCAAAAACTTGTCCAAGGCGTAGATGTTTGGTTGAACAACCCCCGTCGTCCACTAGAAGCATCTGGTACAAGTGGGCAAAAAGTCTGCTTTAACGGTGGAATTAATTGCAGCGTCTTAGATGGTTGGTGGTGCGAAGGCTATCAAGCAGATGCTAACGGCAAAGGTATTAACGGTTGGGCAATTGGTGAAGATGCCAACACCAGCGATCAAGAGTTACAGGATCGGATTGATTCTGAAGCACTTTATAAACTGCTGGAAGAAGAAATTGTACCAATGTATTACGACCAGGATGCTAATGGTGTTCCTCATCGCTGGATTAAAATGATGAAAGCATCCATTAAAATCAACGCGCCTCTGTTCAATACAGACCGCATGGTTGGCGACTATGTAACTCAGGTATACGCCCCTGGTTGTTCATCTGGTGTCAAACCAATTCTCGCAAGTGTTACAGCATAAGCAGCGTTTCTAGAGCATCATGTAGAGACGCGAAATTTCGCGTCTCTACGCTAAAAATCAGGTGGGGATTATCCACCTGATTTTTTTATATCCATATTGCAAAAGCAACTAACTTTTGTGAAATATCTGCGTTAATCTGCGTTAATCTGCTTATACGCTTCGCGTAGGCTTCGCCAACATCTGCGTTCTAAAAAAAATTATGCAATAAATCGAATAACTACAGCCAACGCAGACAAGCTAGGGAAATTCATAATTATTTGGGAGATTACATGAAAATTTGGCAAGTTGATTTTTATCGTCGTCCCCTCAAAAATCAGCAACCAGAAGTGTGGTGGGAATTGGTAATATGCGATGTCTACGACGGGCTACGCCAACGCACCCGCAGCTTTACTTATGAAGTACAATGCCGTCAATCAGAAGCTAATGTTACTTGGATAGTTTCCCAACTCCAAGAAGCTGCTGGAAACGCTAAACATTTACCCGATATTATCCAAGTATTTCGCCCCCAATCTTTTAACTTAATCGAACTAGCAGGGAAACAATTAAATATTAAAGTAGAAGCAACTCGCCACACTTATGCTCTTAAAGAGCTATTGCAAGACAAGGCAGAATATTACTCCACTAATGGAGACAATTATAATCCTCTCGCCTTAGATAAACCACCCCCAACACCACTACCAGAAAATCTTTTAGGGGAACAATGGCGCTTTGCAACTTTACCCGCAGGTGATTTAGTAGAAGCATTTGCAGAACGTCCAATTCCTGTTTTAGAAATGCCAGAATCTTTATTACCAATTAACTTAGGTTTAGCATCAACTATTGCAGTCCCAGGTGTAATTATTTATGGTGGCAGACAATCAATGCGATTAGCGCGTTGGTTAGAAGAAGCAAAACCAGTATCTTTAAATTTTATTAGTGGTGAACCCGCAGGATTAGTATTAGAAGCAGGTTTAGTAGATAGGTGGGTTGTTGCTACATTTGAAGATCAAGAAGTTATGAAAGCAGCACAAATGTATGCACAACGCAAGCAGTTAAGTAAAGGTTTACACTTTTTGTTAGTACAACCTGATGATTCTGGTGTAACTTATAGCGGATTTTGGTTGTTAAAGGCTGAGGAATTGTAGATTATATCTCTTGCAAAAATCACGAATTTTCTTTTTTCAACCGCAGATAAACGCAGATGACGCTTTAGTAATATTTTATGACCCACTTCGTGTTAATTGATTTACATTCCCAAGCCGATGCAGTTTGGGCTTATGTAAATCAATGGACAAAGGAAGAAATATTAGTTTGGCTGAGTAAGCGTGGAAACGTCACACTACTTCCAAATTACACTGATTCATATCATTTTTGCTCAAAAATTGGCATTGAGACTTTATTCAGGTTAACTCAAGATCATGAGTTTTTCATTTATCTAGGCGATCACGTTTTCTACAAGCCAAGTAATTAGTTTTCACTCTTTTAATTGGCTTATTATGGTTAATTGGGAAATATGAAGTAAATTTAACTTAAAGAATCTGGATCGATACCAAGAGATCGCAACTTTGCAGCTAACTTATTAGCACGTTCCTCTGCTTGTATTGCCCGTTCTTCTGGTGTTAAATATCGTTGTCCTTGCCGATCATACCAATATAACCACTCGCGCCTTAGTCCCTGATGTGTAGCTTCTTCCCGTCCAATTCCTAAACCTATTTCTGGCAACCAAACAGGATTTTCTGGTAAAAATTCATACTCTCCATCAACTAAGCGATACACTTCTAAACGTGGCTTGCGACGACGTTTGGGATTATAAACGGCATAATATAATATTCCTATTTCAGCGTACTTATTTTTCTTGGTAGTAAACTCGCCTCTGTAAGCACCAGAAATAACTTCTAAGGCAAAAATCGGTATTTGCTGTTCTTCCCAAAGCACATAACTTGGGCGCAAATCTTCATCAATAATCCGCTCTACCCCTAAACTTAAAAACCCATCTGGTACAATAGGCGGTTGCTCTGGATCGTAGTAAATTCCCATATCCACGCCAAAAAACCAATCCATCCGATCTGCCCAAAGCATAGCTAGTGTGGCTTTAAGCAAACTAGGGATCAAGTCTTGCAGTTCGTTATCCACAGGTGTCTCGTCAGAGTCGGGAAGATCTTCCGCAGAAGGCAAACGTAGTCGAGGGTCGTATTGAAACATGACAAATAACGCCAAGATCAATAATTACATCATAGCTTTGATTGTTAATGTTAAGCCTGCGTAGGCAGTGTTATCGCCAAAAGCGTCAACTCCCAGTACTTTTGGAGGCTCCAATATCAATTTTTGCCATTCAAACTCCAGACTCATTTGAGTCGCTACTTTCTCGATAACAGTGATCGCATGATCGAGATTAGCAACGAAATGAAGCCGCGATCGCCTTTTAGTTAACGTCGCCGAGCTAATGTCATTTACTGGCCATCTGTAGTAAAGTCATCGCGCAAAAAGCCGTTGAGCTTAATATTTCGCATGATTATTCAAATTGTTTTTTGAATGCCCAGGACAATCGGCAAGCTCTTGTAGCGACACCGACCATTTCTTGAATAACTGTAACGGGAATCGGTAGTGCATAAGCTTGCTTGAGGTCAACAGTACCCTGTGGTTCTGCCTTGTCAAGCAAATCGTTAGTTAATTGCTCAATTCGTCCTTCCATTTTTGCCAGCGTTTGCCGCGTAAATGCCTGATGAACTAAATCCCGTAAACGGCGGTGATCCGGTTCGTCTTCGGTGATCATGCTCTTTGCCATGAGTGAGACAGACTTGGGCAAAGGGAAGGGAAATCTGCCGCCGCCCGTTGCAGTCGTGCGGTTGCGGACAAAACGGGGATCTTTGAGAAAATTAACGCAATCATCGTAACGGGAAAGAAGATAAGCATCCATCACGCTGACTTTACCTTTGCAGACGGGAGCCTCTTCTCGCAGCCACTTGTAGTAAGCGTACTTGTTGTTGACAAACTCTTTGGAGTTTAGATCGAGGGGAAGCTGTAAGTTATGAGGGGCTTGTGTGGTGACCATTGACTGTTATCTTCTGATGAATAAGTACGGGTAAGTGGATACTTTTATCCCAACACAACTGGCAAATGCTTGTAAGAATGAAGTCCGGGTGTTGTCTCAAACTCAAGCACTGAGGGATCAACGGCTAGATGCAGATTAGGATTTCGCACTATCAGGTTAGTGAGAGCAATTTTGGCTTCCATTCGAGCCAAAGGAGCGCCCAAACAGGCGTGAATACCGCTGCCGAAGCCGAGGTGCTTGTTGGGCGATCGCTCAATATCAAATACTTCTGGATTCTCGAATACTGCTGAGTCGTGATTAGCTGCGCCAATGCAAGCTACAACAACTTCCCCTTTGGGGATACTAACGCCTTGGATCACCATGTCTTCGCCTGCATAAGCTAGCTCGGTGACATACACGGGACTGGTAAAACGCAGAATCTCTTCAACTGCCGATTCGATCAGGTCTGGATTAGCCCTCAGTTTTGTTAGCTGATCGGGGTGCTGAAGCAGCGCAGTAACGCCGTTAGTAATTAAATGCACCGTGGTTTGATAGCCCGCAGCAATGATTAAAAAGATCATGCTGACAATCTCATCTTCGCTTAACTTCTGCCCTTCTTCTTCCGCTTGGATTAGACCAGTGAGCATGTCGTTACCTGGATTATCTCTTTTTCGGTTAATCAGCTCACGCAAAAAATTAGACAGACGCGGCAGATCCCAAAGCATAGTCAACAGAATTCGTACACCGGAGAACCCTTTTATGACAGCTTCGATGCCTTCGTAGAACCTGGGCATATCTTGATCAGAAACGCCGACCATCTCTTGAATAACTGTAACCGGAATCGGCAGGGCGTAAGCCTCCTTTAGATCGACTGATCCTTCTGCCTGACTTTTGGCTTCTGCTTTATCGAGCAGGTTGTTCGTGAGATGCTCAATGCGATCGCTCAATTCAGACATTGACTTTCTCGTAAAAGCTTGATGCACTAAGCTGCGTAAACGCTTGTGATCGGGTTCGTCCGAACCGATCATGCTGTGCAGTATCAGTTCAGTCGATTTAGGTAGTGGGATGAAGGAAGGAAGCAGTGGGGTGCTGGTATCTATCCTGCGATTGTCACGGATGACTCTGGGGTCTTTCAGCAGGGCAACGCAGTCCTCATAGCGAGAGACGACGTAAGCATGGCTAGTAACATACTTGCAGCGAGCAACAGGTGCTTCCTGACGCATCCATTTGTAGTATTCATACTTGTTACTAGCAAACTCTTTTGAAGTTAAGTCAGGAGGCGTTTGCAGGTTGCTGAATGTCTGTGTGGTTGTCATAATTTATTTCCGTTTTGTTGGTAGATAGGTTGAAATAGGTGATTAGTAATAGACGGCATAGGCTGTCTAGATCGGGTTTGAGCTAGTGGCGCTAGCTATTGATTAGCCATTCTCTGGCTTCTGCGATTTGCGATCGCTCAAATACCTTCATCTCGAAGGGATAAAGACCACTAACTGCCTCAGCGATGGTTTGTAGCCATTTCGCGTCCACCACAATTGCAGCATGAGTGACATCGTTGATGCGTCGAATCTGCTGCAAATCCCTCCAGATCGCCATCGGGTCTATGCCTTCAAAACTACGGATTTCTTCTAAGACGCGCAGCTTGCCGTGCTTCGCAAAGTCAGAATTAGCTTTGGCAATGAGATGCTTAAAATCTGCTGCGGTGATCTTGCCTTCCACAACAATCTCGACAATGTTGTTATCTTCATTGTTCTTGTATTCCAGCCCTGGATTATTGCTGGATGAAGATATTTCCACAGGTTCAGTCAATAGCCATGCACGGGCTTCTGCGATTTGCGATCGCTCAAACGCTTTCACCTTGGCAGACAAAATGTTATCCGCAGCAGCAGAAATAGTGCGTACCCATTCAGCGTCTGCGACAACCGCAGCGTGAGTGAAATCGCCTACATGGTTCAGCCCAAACTGAGCATCTTTCCAGAGAGTAATCGGATCTATGCCCTCAAAACTTTGGATTTCCTCTAACATCCGTAGTTTGCCATGCTTGTTGATGTCAGCCTTCATTTGGGCAATGACTTGATCAAAGTCTGCTTCAGTAATCTTGCCTTCAACAGTGAGTTCAACGATGTTGTTGTTAGGGTTGTTTCTGTACTCAATCATGAGGTATCTCCTTTTTTTAGGTTGTGGTTACAGGAATAGATTGGGGGAGTTTTGAGTTCTTAGTTTTGAATTGAGCATTCAACTCAAAACTTATTAAATACTGATTCCTAAGCGGCAACGCCTTCTTTGGCTAAAACCTTAGCGGTTGCTCTATACGGTTGTCTTTCAAGCTGCTCGTCTTTTAAAACCAGCCCTAATTCAGCACGAATATCTGCGATCGCCCGCGCCCAATTTTCCTCAAACCGATAGCTCAACAAGCATTGTGCCTGTTTACCAAGGGCTTTGCCTCTGCGAATATTGGCGCGCATCTGTTGAGCTTGAGCGCGAAAGATTAGTGGATAGAGAAATGTCATCACGGGCTGAAATGCGTTGAGAAGCTTGCTGTAGTCTTGGGCGATCGTGAACGCTGCTACACCCATTTCACCTGCATAACTGGTGTCAAACCCTAGTAGTACGTGAAAGATATCGTGGGTGAGAGTGTAGCGCAGCGCAAACTGATGGCGATCAGCTTCTTCCCGCAAATCGGCACTGATTTCTAAGGGTTGAATCCCGTTTTTTAGCATATGCTGGGCATACTCATAGCCTAATGTGCCTTCAGGTAGCTGACGCAGTTCTTCAAGATTAATGCTGGGGTAGTAGCCTGCAAGGTCTGGCATTTGAGCCAAAACATCGGGATTGGCACTCATGCCAAATATCTCAAATTTGAGAAACGCGATATCTCCAGTCTGTCCAGAGGTGTAATAGTCTTTGATTGCTTTGATGAAGCGTTTGATGGTTGCCATACTTTTTACCTTTTGAAATGTCGTCGATTCATAATGCAGTCACGTTAGCGGCAGATGAAGGCTTGCCATACCTAACCTGATTGAGCAGTACTTTATCTAAGTGACCATTAGGTCATGTGACTGAATAGTCATATTATAGCAGTTAGAGACCCCTTTGCCAAACGAAGCGTTGTTCTACCCGCTAAAGACCCGTCTGATTAGGATTAGCGGCGATCGCTTCTATTCGAGTCAAGGGATTTTTAAACCATACAGACCGCTGTGGGAAAGGCATCGAAATCCCTTCATGGTCGAAAGCTTTTTTTAAGCGCAGCCGAAACTCACGACCGACGATCCATTGCTGTCGTGGCGCTGTGCGAATCCAAAGCCGAATCGTAATACTGTTGTTACCAAAGGCATCCACCCCTAGCACTTGGGGCGGCACTAAGATGAATGGTTGCCATGCTTCATCTTGGCTCAGTTGCTGGGCAACTTTGTCAATCACGGCGATCGCATGATCAAGGTCGGTACTGTAAGCAACATCAATGCCTAAATTGATGCGAGACCAAGTACTCGTTTGATTTTTGACGAGCGTGATACTGCTATTGGGAATTGAGATTAATTCACCGTCAACGTTCCGTAGCTGCGTCAGTCGAAGATTCAACTTCTCTACCACCCCAGATTCACCATTGGTCGTGATGATATCGCCAACGGCAAACTGGTCTTCCAGTAAGATCAGACAACCATTGACTAAATCTTTGACCAGGTTTTGAGCACCAAAAGAGAGTGCCAAACCGAGTACGGCACTACCCGCCAAGATTGAAGAGGCAGGCAGACCGAATTGCACTAACGTCAGTAAGATGCCGAGTAACAATAAAACGCAGGTAGCGAGTCCTTGCAAAGCCCCGATGAGTGTTTGCGATCGGATTGCTTTGCGTTGGGCATCGCCAAAAGACAGATAGGAGTGTTCGCTCCAGGCGCTGAGCGATCGCTGAATCAAAAAATGACTGCCCTGGATGATGAAGCTGGTGAGAAACCAAATGAGGATCAGATTTAAGGGCTGCGTAAGAACCTTATTGCTCCACCGCATCAAAATTGGCAGTGTCGTTGTCGAAAGGTAAATGCCGATATACCAGACTAAAACAATCAACCAGATGAGCAGCCATCGCGCGAATTTATACAGGTTGCGCCGCCGTTCTAGATGAGACTGCTCTGTTATGGCGCGTTCAGTCTGCGCTGCTTGAGGTGGTGATGGCAGGGCTGGGGCATCAGGATCAACTAGATCAGTTGATGCTTGCGCTAAAGCTGCGATCGATGTGCGTAAGGCTTTTTGTCGTCGATGGACGTACCAGTAGAGTGCTACAAGCAGGCAAGTGATGATAACGATGCCTAGAAAAATCGCCGCTGTTTGCTGAAGGCGTTGCTGAAAAACTGGAGGCGAATAAATCTGCTCAGCCTGCGCGATTTCCGTTTGTAAAACTTCTTTCCATTGTTTTGCAAGCTGTTCTGGCGTCTCGCTGTAGAAGTCACTATCTGCCGCAGTGACAGTGACGATCGTTTGAGGTCGGGAATTGGTAGCATTGGAAATTTGGAGGACAGTCAGATTTTTTAGCGTCGAGATGACGACCTGCGCCGATCGCACCTCAGCTTTTCCATTGGCGGTTCCTGGATCAAATAACTGCCCTATGGCTCTTTCCCGAAGCCGCGTAAATTCCAGCCACATTAGGTCTTCAATATTACGGGCACGAACTTCTACGGGCATTTGATAGTTCGTCAAATTGCTTCTATCGATCACCGTTGGAGATGCAATTTGAAATAACTTTTTGCCGCTCAGGGGGGATTGTACCCAGGTGACTTCTAAAGCACCCCGTCGATCGACGTTGCTTACAGGTAAATTGGCATTGCTCGTAGTGCTATCACCGAACAAGGGAATCTGGCTGGTTGCTTGAGTACTCCAGACAACGGTGATCAGGCAAGCCAATAGTCCAATCAGCAAGGAGCGCCTCAAGCGATAGGTAGGGCGACTTGGCTGGCTTTTTTTAATGTTAGGCATGAACAACCGTTTTTATATCAACTCTGAATTCAAGTTTTCCGTTTTAGGAGTGAACTGTAAATACAAACAAGGTACGACAATCAGCGCAATTACTGTAGCAGCAAGCAAGCCCGAAATAATTGCTACACACAGAGGCATCCAAGTAGGATCGCTGAGAGCCAGGGGAATCAAGCCGATAATTGTAGTGATACTGGTTGTCAGGACAGGTCGCAGACGGTCGGCTACACCATGAGCGGCAGCATCTCGTACTTTCATTCCCTCATTTTGATAACTGTTCATTGTATCAACCATGACAATTGCGTCATTGACAACGATACCGACCAAGGCAATGATGCCGATAAAAGCCGTGAAAGAAAAAGCAACTCCCAGTAGGAGAAAGCCGCCGACAGTACCAATTAAAGCGAAAGGAATAGCTAGGAGAATAATAAACGGTTGCCTGAAAGAGCCGAGTTGCAGAACCAGGACGGCAAAGACCATAAAGATAGCTAAACCAAGGGCTTGACCTGCTGAACCAAAGGTTTCTGCTTGATCTGCTGTTTCACCCCCAAGGTTATAGCTATAGCCTTGAGGCCAAGACTGTTGCATTTTTTGCAACTTCGGTTGCAAATCGGTAGTAATTTCACCAGCAGTTCGAGTTTCTACCTTGGATAAAACAGTTACAGTCCGTTGCCCACCTCTATGAGTAATCAACAGGGGTGCTTGACCTTGTAACGTTTCTACAACTGCACCTGCGGGAATCACCTTTTGATCGGAATTTGAGCCAAAAAAGCGGATTGTCGCCAGTTCATCTCGACGGGTGGGGCCACCGACTGCCCCATTGCGCGATCGCCAAGCTGTACTGAGACGGATTTCGATATCTTCTTGATTACCACCACGCAAAAAATCACCAACATCGCTGGTTGTCATATAGTAACGGGCTTGAGTCGCTAGTTGATTTTCGCTAATTCCGTAAAAATCTAGCGCCTCGCGTTTTGGTATTAATTTCAAGTCCGGCTGCAAAACGCCTAAATTATCGCGGACATCAGTTGCTCCGGGAATTTGCCGTAATGCCAACTGTACCTCACTGGAAATCTGCCGCAGTTGATCGAGTTCGGTTCCAGCAATTTCGACCTGAATCGGGTCTCCACTACCTGCTGCTTGCTGGGCATTTAAGACTAATTTTGCTCCCGGATAGAGATCTATTGCTTTAGTTAGTTCTTGGCGCAAGCCATCTAAGTACTTATAGGATATTTGATCGCGCTCTTCTTGGGGGACAAATACACCAGAAAAGCCCAGCAGGTAACTACCTTGACTTGGTTGTAACTCACCAGAACTAACAAGGTTGCTTTGCTGTCCGACATATTCAATTACGCTTTTCAAGTATTTTTTGTTACGCAAAATTTTACCCAAGTCATCCGCAACTTGTTGAGAAACATCAATTGTGGTGGTGGGAGGCATTTCGACGTTAACGCTGATATTCCGAGAATCCCCTTCTGGGAAAAATATAATCGAGACTTGTGTAAACGCAAGCATCGCGCAAACAAATAAAGCAACTGTCCCTAATATCCAAGCACGAGCCGTAGTTTTGTTGCGTACAGTTGTATTCAAACTCCATCGAGCAAACCGCTCGGAAGCAGCTTCACTGAGTCGGTCGATGCGGGACTTCTTTTGCTTTTTGACATTACCTAACAAATAGCGCGATAGGGGAATATCAATGAGAATAGCGATTATAAAACTGAGTAATAGACAAATAATTGCTGTAATTGGCAGCAGGCGGATAAACTTACCTAAAGTGCCGCTAATTGCCATTAACGGAGCCATTGCCAAAATAGTTGTTAATTGACCAGCAAAAGCCGGAATAGCATAAGTTTTAACCGTCTTCAGTGCTGCTTGGTTAAAGTTGAGTCCAGAGACAAAAATTGCCTCGTGCATTCCCTCCATCATCAGGATGAATACATCCACTAGCAACCCCAGAGCCAACACCATACCGATTAACACCATGTTATTCAGGGTTTGACCCATCAACCACAGAACTGCTAAAGCTCCCAAAAATGTTAAAGGAATCGAGAGTCCAGCAATCAAAGCCTCACGCCAGGAAAGAGCAATAAATAAAATGATAAATACAGCTACCATCGACTGCAAAGCATTACTGAACAAATTGCCCAATTGCTCCCAAATAGTTTCCGAGTCGTCAGCAATAACGCGGTACTCCATCCCATAAGGCCAATCATCGGGATTTTTCTGCGCTGCTTCAATCTCTGCAATAACGTTACTGATTACGTTAATCGAGTCTTGTCCCGGTATCTTTTTTACGCCAATACTGACAACAGGTTGAAATTCTCCCTGTTCCCAACTAATAAAAGCACGGGCTTCTTCCTGTTCCAACTCCCGCCGCACAGAAGCAATTTCACTTAAGCGGACAACGCGCCCATCAAGACGAGCAATAGGTAAATTTCGTAGTGTCTCCAAATTGCGAAACCGTCCAAAAAAGCGGACTTGAGTACCGATTGTGTTACTTTCCACCTCATCTAAAGGTGTATCGAGGTTTGCGGCTCGGATTTGGTCAGCTACTGTAGTTGGTGAAATTCCCAATGTTACCAAGCGACTGGGATTCATTTGCACCTGTACCACTTCTTCCCTAGCACCCCCAAGGTTAACTTCGGTGACACCAGAAACTCTTTCCAGTCTGTCTTGTAATCTCTCGGCTGCTCGACTTAAAACAGTTGCGTCCAAATTGCCAAATATAGCAACAGTCAGAATTGGCGCGTCATTTACCGAAACAGCCTTGACTACAGGCTTTTGAGCATCTCTAGGCAAGTTTGGTTCAGCTTGAGAAACGGCATCGCGCAACTTCTGAATTGCTTTATCGGGGTCGGCACTGGAATTAAATTCGACATTAATCAGTGAAAAACCTGTGAAGGAAGCACTTTTAAGCTGCTTTAAATTTTCTACCGATTTAATTTCTTTTTCGAGTTGATTTGTGACTTGTTGCTCAATGGTTTCTGGGTCAGCACCGCCCCAAGTTGTAGTTACACTGGCAATAGCAATGTCAATATCAGGATTGGATTCTTTGGGCATTGACATATAACCCAACAGTCCGCCCACTACAAATAGTAAGCTCAAAAGAATCCCAAAAATTGGTTGCAGGAAAAAGAAGCGAGAAAGGGGTGATGTTTTGGGGACTTGAGACGAGGTAGATGTCTCTTTTTCTTCTGGAGGTGTTTGCAAGTTGCTCATTATTTCACCTCGTTACTAATTACCTTAACTGGTGTGCCATCCACGAGGCGATTTTGTCCCTCGGTTACTAACTTTTCTCCTGCTGAAACGCCCTTAAGAATCTCCCGTTGGGTAATGCCTTCAATTCCCGACTCAATTTGACGCTGTTCTACAATTCCTTTTTCTGGGTTAACAACGAAAACGTAGGGCTTTTGGTCACGGAAAACAAAGGCATTGAGCGGGGCAACTACGGCGTTTTCCTTCTCATCCACTGCAACCCAAGTAGTGACCCGTTCGCCGTGTTGTAGCTTTGCTGTCCCGGAATTTAGCCGGATGGTGGCTTGAATAGACCGCCCTCCAGGACTAACGGCTGGGTTAACTGCAATTACCTGACCACGGGCGCGGGCGCTTTCAATCAGCGTTTGATTATTGCCAGCGTTGATATCTGATTCTGATGAAACCAGCGCATTTTGCCCAGTCTGCACACGCTCTCCACTCTCTGCCGAGAGGTCTACAACGACCTCAAACTGAGTCGGATCGATGATAACGATGGGTATTCTCTCATTAATTCCTTGCAAATTGCCCCCGATTTGAGAAGAGACAGACTGAGGAGTATAATATTGTCCTTCTCTAATGTTGAGATAGGCAATAATGCCACTAAAAGGAGCATAAAGTTTAGTGCCTTCTAAGACGACTTTAGCCTGAGTTAGTTGGGCTTTGGCTGTTGTGATGCTTGATTCGGTGGCTTGAAGCTGTTGTTGGGCTGCTGTCACCTGAGATTGGGCAGATTGAATTTGAGATTGACCAGATGCAACTTGAGCAGAAGTAGCGCGAATGTCAGCCTCGGCATCCCGAACCGCATTTGTCCGGGTGTCGATCTCGCTGGCTGGAACTGCTCCTTCTTTAAATAGGAATTGGTAGCGTTTGAGTTGGGTTTGTGCCAAGTTGCGTTTAGATTGAGCCTTTTCCACCTGTGCCTGCAATTGTTGCACCTGCGATCGCGCCTGTGCTACCTGTGACTGTGCGGAAGCTACATCTGCTGCTGCTGCTGCTTTACGTTTTTGGGCTTCGGCGATCGCAGCTTCAGCTTTACTGATGTTTGCAAGTTCTTCGCGATCGTCAATTTGGGCAAGTAGTTCGCCTTTTATGACTCTATCTCCTTCCCGTAATGAGCGTGAGCCTCGTTTGGCAATTTTCGTCACATCTCCTGCTACATCAAAAGCAAGATACCTAAACTGTTTAGCCTGGAGTGTTCCCTCTGTCGAAACCCAAGCGCGAATTTGTTCGGTTTTGGCTGTGGTAACTCGTACTGGTAATGGCGCATACTCTACGGCGGTGGTAGGCGTTTTCTCTGTATTATTTCCCTGGCGCATGAATGATACGCCACCGATAGCTAAAATTGCACCTAATAGTGGTAGAATTAACCAGATTTTTTTGAACTTTTTTTTCTGGCGATCGGGCGGTTGGGAAGATTGTTCTACTTCTAAGTTTTCTTGTTGGGGCTGTTCGGGTATATCTGTGAATGAGACAATATCGTCAGTGTAATGTTCAGCTATTACTAAATAAGATGAGCTAGGTGTATTTTTTTCAAGAGACATATTTGAATACCTGTACATAGCAGGATACGAGCTTTATTTGATTTTTTAAATTGACATTTTTATGATTAAGTTTTATAAGTTTTTGTTAACAAAAAATAGATTCAGCGTTAGTTATTTTCTAGGATTTATTGTACGACTGATTACGTTTCTTGTTGGTAGAGTTTTTTTTACCATTTGATGCACTTGATTTACTGCCTATACCCTGTTCCAATACCAGAATCAAGTCATCGAAAATTTTCTCTACTGCTTGCATATCTAGGTCAATTGGGCTTTCGTGAGCTAACTGTTGAGGAGCAATGCCAATTTTTTCGGGGATAAAGTTTCTCAAGCCCTCAGCCAAAGTTAGGATAATAAATATAGCTAAGTCTGGATCTATATCAGTGTCGATATCTCCTTGAACAATGCCTTGCTTAACTAATTGCTGAATATACTCTATTGAACCTTTTTTAGTTCGTTGCAGCACTTCATCCCGAAATGGTACGTCGCCATAAACGGCGCGATTGACAATCTGACTGAGATCGGGATGGGTTAAATCGAAGCGAGCGCTAATACTAAATAGCCAACGTAGGTAGGGGAAAAATCCCATTTGTGGTTTAGGAGGATGGGCATTTTGTAAAAAGGCTATTTTCTGTTGATTCGCTAAGTCAATTAGATATAAATAAAGGTCTTTTTTATCTGCAAAGTATTGGTATAGACTGCCTTTGGCAATCTTTGCTTGTTTAACAATATTGGAAATTGAGGCAGTTTCGTAATCGTGACTGGCAAATTCGGCGATCGCGATCGCTACAAAACTTTGTCTTTTGTCTTCGCGTAGATTGAAAAAGGTCTGAGTCGGCATGGCTAATAAGTCTATTTCATTAATTAAGTGACTGACTGGTCATGTGACCAATTAGTCATATCATGATTCAAGTATTTCCTACTGTCAACCCTTCTGGGGTAGGGTCACGATTTAAGTAACATAGAATACTTGCCGCGCAGGCGGACTACCCTATGGGCTTTGAGCAGGCTACGCCAACGGGAAGGCTTCGCCTATGTTAGTAGGGGCAAT
>JBARVL010000428.1:0-5347 GCA_049646245.1 Crinalium sp.
GATTCCACTAAATGACGATATCGCCGTTCACTATTTCGTAGTGCTGTTTCTACTTCTTGCCGCGCAAGTTCATCTAATTTTTCCTGAGTGATGTCTCGAACTTCAATAATCGTTCCAATAACATCATCACCCTCTCTAATTGGGCTGGCAGTATAAGCTACTGAGTAAAAACTACCGTCCTTGTGGACAAATACTTCCTCGCCTTGCTCCTGATTGTTTTGGGGAAATGCTTGGTCAATTGGGCATTCGCACAAGGGATAGGGGCTACCATTAGGACGAGTGTGGTGAACGACATCATGGAGAATACGTCCCTTAGTCTCTTCTAGGCTGAACCCTGTCAACTTTTCCGCAGCCGGATTCATATAAACACACTGCTGCCGCTCATCCATAATAAAGATGGCAACAGTGGAATTGTTACAGACTACTTCAAGCAGACGCTTGTAATACTCTGCACCCAATGTCTCCTGCGGTAAGCGATGGTATTCGCTCAGTGGAACGAGCCGTTTTGAGGTCATATCTGATGTCACGTCTCTTTGCTTTTATTGTCTAGTACTTAGATCCAATTACCCCAGCAAGATGGCGCTTCTAAGGCATTCTCGCGGAAGTTTTTTCTCTATGGGAGGGAATTTTTAGGCGTGGCGGTTTGGAGTGCGATCGCTTCGCTAACAGGAATGCTAGTTAATCACAGGTTATTTTCTTGGAAAAACTATATAAAAACGACTTCCACAAGTATGATTGTCACAACGATCTACTCGTAATCACTAAAAGAAGTGTCGCCAGTCATCAGCGGCTCATACTTCTTGTAATCACTGCCACCCGCATGAACAAACCCATGTTCAGCTAGCCATACTTGTGCGGCTTTCAGGTTCTCTTGCTGGTTATTAGAATTGATGAATTCTTCAACAATTTCATTGGTGCTTGTATTTCTAAGCTGAGTGCCTGCCTGGTTATCCACGGAAATCAGGGTTACTCTTAATCCTTCGTTATGGGCATTCATGATACGTCTCACCTTGACAGAGCTATTCTGGCTCTTTGTATTGTGTTAGTATACAAAAAATGTCAACTCCTTACCCTGTAAGCGTTGTTGCAGGATGAAGATAGGAATTGAAGAAAGTTGCTGCTCCCAATCGCTCACCCAATTTAAGCAAATCCCTTCGAGCTATTAGGCGGAAACGTCCCCGACTTGGCGCTATATCTGTTTAAAATCCGCTGCAACCGCTTTTCTGAATAACAAGGAAGCGAGACTGTGTACCAGTCTGTTAAATTTTTAGAACCTTTGCTACTGTTGCATTTGGAACAGGCTGGTACTAGGTTTAACCATGAATTAATACCGCCTTGTGAAGAAGCTACTACATGGTCTAAGGTTAGGCGTTTAGACTTGGAACCACAGTAGGCGCAGCAATGATTAAACTCTGATTTAATCGCCTCTTTTACTTTAGCTTTGACGTTCTTGTGCCTAACGAAGTCGAAAATTTGTTGCATTCGGCAATCCGGTGCGTGTCAATCAGGAAAAACTTGATATTTCTATAAGTATGCGTTGCGATCGCTCTTTTTAAGCAATAGGAAAACTTAGGCATGGGTTTTCAATTGGGCGAACCGAAACGCTCTTTTAGAGCTTGGATTATTACATAGGTCATTGTTATTCCATGCCGTTTAGATTCTGCTGCCCTTTGAACAAATCAATACCATAAAATTACTACATTTATCCAACCTTGCAATAAAAATTAAGAAGAATGTTTATTAAACCGAGCATCAGCTTTTTTAATGAGTTGCTTGTAAAAACTCCCGTGAAATTGACCGATAACCTGCACAAAATCCAATTTACAACCAATCACACCAACAGCAGTACAAACAGCCCTTCAAGCTAAATAACGGGAGATTTTTAAAAAGAACAAGCCGATCAATGAGCGCCATCAGCTTAAACTTGGGAGAGAATTTTAATGGGCTAGAACTGAGCTTCTGGAAAGCTATTTTTCGATAATGGTTATCATTCTTGTTAGGGAAAAATTTCGTGAAATCTTGGTGAACTGCAAACTTTTCTCAGCAAAAAATCTCTGTTAATTCGGTCATTTTTAAATGTTTGGTTGTGAATTTGATATCATCCGATACGAAAAATAAACAACTACCATGCCTGAGAAAGCTTAATAATGAGCTTTTTAGGCATGGTAGTTTGGCTGTTAAGATTCCTTAGAAAGTAGCAGATTGCAAATATGACCAATGGTTCGACCTACTGGAACTGTTTGTCCAGTGGGTTTCACTATTCCAGCATTTACTAAGGCTTCCAGTATCCCCTCGTTTTCGGAGTAATTTTTGATTACCACCTGGTTGGCTGGTAAGCTGACAGGTGCGATTACTGTCGCTGTTGCTACAGGCATCCCAATGTCGCTAACCAACTGTAATCTGGTATTTCCATCGTTATACTTACTGACTTTTACTTCGCATTCGTAATCTAGGAAATTAACTTGCATAATCTTCACCAACTTTGTTGTCACCTCTAACGCGACGCTAGGCGCAACAACAGTTTTAATTAGTAAAGTCTAAAGCTGGATACAATTTCAGTTATGTTAGTCATTTGGGGTTCTCGCTTTTTTGCACTTTCACCCTTAACCCAACGTTAGTTGTTCTTAGATTTATAATTTTCTATTTGTGATTTTCTATTTGTGATGTGCGATTGCAATTTCTTTGATCTATTGTTTATCTAAAATATTGGGTTTACAAAAAAAAAATACCCCGCAAATTTGCGAGGTGTTTTTGGAGTTTAGCATCAATTTTTACCATGTCTGGTGGTAGCGATATTTACGAGCCAGCCGATTATATTCAGGCTGGGGAGCCTTTAAATACACTCGTATGGAGCCGTCTCCGTACAGCTTCAAATCTTTTTGTTCAAACTGTATTTCTGCTGATTCCAGCCACTCTTTAACTTCTTGTTGATTGTTCGACTCGGACAACCGTAATGAAGGGAAATAGACGCGCCCTGTCTGTTCTTGGGTCATTTGGTGAGTTAGAACTTTAACTTCTGGGTTTGTGTAAACTGTAGTAGCCATTAGTGACACCTATGTATGTTTCACTTCTGACTACTCGCTAGAGTATCTTCTCTTATGGTTTAGGTTGTTTTTTAGAGATATAGCAAAAAATAGTATCCCCTAGTGGGATATTATTGTTATTTGTGAATTAATTATTATTTGCTTAATTCATCTTTTCCACCTTAAGTTTAATAAACCTTGTTCGTCAGAGAATTTATCTCCGTATTTCGCCAGCATTTTGGTGATCAAATATCCCCAGGTCGGTGCTGTAAAAATGACTTCATCCTTTACAAAGCTGAAGAGTACAAAGACTGCTCCAATGTGTTTTGGAGTAACCAAGCAATCTTCGCGCCTGATTATGGAAGATTGAGGCACATCCAATCGTAGTTCAACCCTCATACCGGATTTTTTGATTTTCTCGTTTACTTCTTGAATAATGTCCATTTATGTCACCTTAATAACAACTATTTCAATTGCAGCGATCGCTGCTTTTAGTAACTTCCTGTTAACCGCAGCCGTAAATATTTCTATCATTGTTGATTGGTTTGACATTTTTTGATTTTTAAGTTGAATTCCATAAAAAAATAGCGCGATAGCGCAGGCGCTGACTTGTCAGTTCGCGCTATTATTGATGGGATTAAATATTGAGTAAATTAACAAGTCTGTTTTTTCTAGGGAATTAAATTCTGAATCCTGCATTAAGATTGTGCTGGCTAGTTTAATCGGGCCAGCAGTAAATTTCTGGGAATGGGCGACCCGTTTCTCCCAGCAAGGCTGAACCCCAAATTTGTTTGTGATGTTCTATTGCTTCGTCTGCCAAGTGAGAGTGCGACCGCAATAATTTCATCGCTTTCGGGCATTTTCGCCATTCTTCCTCCATGTCTAACCAATAGTAATAAGCTTCGTTGTATCCGTTTGAAGTCACATAATAATCATGAATTTTGATAGGTGATGGTTCATCTGTTAAAATAATTTTGGCGATTAATGGTCGGGTTTCAATGGCAGCTTTTAGCCATTTTTGGGCTTCCTTCATTTCCAAGTTAATGGCTGCCAATACTCTGCCGTAGCGAATGCCGGGGCTGGTGTCGTCCAACTTGTTCTCGAAATTTGTTTGAGTTTCGTCTAAATATTTACTACAGACTTCTAACGCGCCTTGATAATCTCCCAGTTTTAATTGAGCTTCAACAACTCGTTCCCTTACTCCAGATCCGTCACGATAACACCAGTTCAGCAGTTGTAGCCCTACTGTTGCGGATGTTGTCAAGAGGCGCTGTCTAAGAATCCGTTGTTCGAGATTTTTACTGTTACTGTTGATGCTGTCTGATTTCTGTAGATAAGCACCATTTAAGGCGTTTGCGATCGCAAACGTATCGTAGTTGTCAATAACTAGATCGTGCATCACGTATTCTGAGTGCCAAGGCTTTGGCAGTGACGAAGTGATTAAGTTATAGGCGTTTTCCCAGACTTCGATCGCTATGTCAATTTCTTCAACTGCTTGATGAAGTAAACCCAGATAATAATAAACAGACAAGTTATCTGGGTATTTAATCAACATTTTCTTGATTTTTGCGATCGCTTGACTGAAAGCTCTGGTTTTAGGTTCTGGTTGTGTATATCTGTCCATTAAAGAATTATTTGTCACTTTTAAAGAATTAGTGTCACCCGGTATAAGAAGCTAAAAGCCTTATAGGTAAGGAGATCAGGGGTTCGGCATTACTTAATTATTCTTCCTTTACTTTTAAACAATTAAATGCCTTTTCTTGAAAAAGCGACCAAAATAAGTTTAAATAATTAAATGCCTTTTCTCGGACAAATGCCAGTTGAACGTACCAACCTCAAATACTGAGTTAACAACAGCTACTCAACCAAGCAATGAGATTTGGACATCTCAGATTGAGGATGCCCAAAATCAAACAGAAATCCTGTTGAAAATGGAAGCGATAGAGGATATCCGTAATGCCGAATTGAGCAGCAAACAAGAACGTATCAAACAGTGGGCGCAAAAGTTAGGGAAGCATCCTCGAACCATCATCCGAATGGTAGAAAAGGCACAGAAAGAAGGATTAACAGCCATAGCCAAAGAGAAGCGAAGTGATGCTGGCAAGCACCGAGGGAAAAAGCAGTGGCACAAGGGTGTCAAATATTGGAGAGATTTTATGGTTCTCCCGTAGTTAGTGTGCTAAAATATTAAAATAAAAGCATTTTAAGCCAAACTAAATAAATTATGAACAGGTTAATTACAAAGCTGATAAATTTACCTGGAGTGATCGTAGAAGATAGCCTGGAAACAGAATCTACATTGATTTTATCCGTAAGATTAGAAA
>JBARVL010000429.1:0-3905 GCA_049646245.1 Crinalium sp.
ATCAATATCACTAATTTTGCCTTGCCACTGCACTTTTCCCTGATAGAGAAATACCACTTTGTCAGTAGTGCGACGAATAGTGCTATCTTGGTGAGTCACCATCAGGTAGGTGCTACAACCGCCTTCAGCACGTTGTAAATCGCGCACTAAATCTTCAATTACAGTTGATGCGATCGGATCAAGCCCTGCTGTTGGCTCATCATATAGTAAAACTTCTGGGGTGTATCGGGGATTTTGGGGGTTAGACATGATCGCACGGGCAAAACTTACCCGTTTACGCATCCCACCTGATAATTCTGCTGGATAGCGATCGCCTATTTTCCCTAACCCCACCATTGCTAACTTTTCTTCCGCTAATTGTTTAATTTCACGACGGGATAATGTTGAATGCTGAAACAACAAAAAGCCTACATTTTCTTCTACTGTTAAGGAATCAAATAAAGCTGCTTGCTGGAACACCATCCCAATAAAAATTGGATCTTCCGCATCTTCAATTAATCCTTGTCGTAACTGTCCTTGAATATAAATCTCGCCAGCATCCGGTGCAAGCAATCCCGCTATGATTCGCAAAATTGTCGATTTTCCTGTCCCAGAAGGTCCAATTATTCCTAGTGAATCACCACGCTGTATAGTCAGATCCACGTTATCCAAAATGACATTATTGCCAAAGGATTTAGAAATTCCCTTTAGTTCAATTAAAGGCTCAGTCATAAACAATTAACAATTATCAATTAGTAGCTATCAGCTATCAGCTATCAGCTATCAGCTATCAGCTATTTAATAAGATCTAACTTAAGACTAGAGATTCAAAACTATCTGATCAGTGCTGATGGCTGATGGCTGACGGCTGACAGCTAAATATTAACGCCCCCCTGGACGGACTCCATTTGCTGTGGCAGCAACGTTTTCTGATTCGGATAGTTCTAATCCAAATACACGCCTGAAAACTTTTTCTACCTTGTATCCTGAATCAATTGATTCTAAAGGATCTTTCCGCAGACGATGGCGCAGACATAAAGCGATGACTCGGCGGATATCGTCTACTGTTACTTCTTGTCTACCCTCTAGGGCAGTTAAAGCTTTAGCTGCGCGGTTGGTAACGATGTCGCCCCGTAAACCATCAACATCTAATTCAGAACAAACTTCTGATATTTTCACCCGCAAATCGTAATCCATCTTCACGGATGACAAAAGTTGTTGCGCTTCTACAATCTGTCTTTGTGCTTCTATTTGCTGAGGCTGGTATTTTTCGACAAATGCTTGAGGATTTTGGTCGAATTCTGCTCTTTGCTCAACAATTTGTACTCTTAAAGCTGGTTCTCTAACTGTACGAATTTCGGCGTGCATCCCAAAACGGTCTAGCAATTGGGGACGGAGTTCGCCTTCTTCAGGGTTGCCTGAACCGACAAGTACGAAGCGGGCAGGGTGGCGAATGGATATTCCTTCGCGTTCAACGGTATTCCAACCACTAGCTGCGGAGTCGAGGAGTACGTCTACTAAGTGATCGTCGAGGAGGTTAACTTCGTCTACATACAAAATGCCACGATTAGCTTTAGCTAACAATCCTGGTTCAAAGGCTTTGACACCTTCAGATAAAGCTTTTTCGATGTCAATAGTGCCGCAAACTCGGTCTTCTGTAGCACCCAGGGGGAGGTCAACCATTGCTACTTTTTTCTTGGTTGATGGCAATGGCTGCGGATTTTCTAAGAATTGCTGCCTGAGTTCATCACTCATTAAATCGGGGTCGCTGGGATGGCTGCTGAATGGGTCATTGACAACGACATCAATTTCTGGTAATAAATCAGCCAATGCGCGGATGGTTGTAGATTTACCAGTGCCGCGATCGCCCATGATCATGACCCCGCCAATAAAAGGATCAATCACGTTTAGCAGCAGAGCCAGTTTCATTTCTTCCTGACCGACAATGGCAGTAAACGGAAAAACCATGCGCCGAGAGGTAGAGGGCGATGAGGCTGTCGAACTCACTTTAATTACCTATGTTAAGAATCTTTGATCACCGCCTCTCATTTTGCCATAGTTGAGTGAGGACTGTTAATGTAGCGGTGCGGACTGAGCCAACAGTAATGGGTTTTAATTGAGTCGCGATCGCGCTTTAAGCTGTTGTGTATCGTTCATTGTATGTTGGAGAGGGAGAGGAGGGAGGGAAGAGTGTAATTAAAAATGTTTAATTTAAATGCGCCTTAGCTTATTCAAAAAGTTTTGTTGAATGCTTTACTCAATCTACCGACATTTTCTTAATAAAATTTAAACTTGAGGAGTTAAGTTAGGCTAAAACTAGCAAAAGTATTACCTTAGCTGCATTTTTGCGATCGCGTGCCTTAAGTTTAGTAGAGTTAAGTAATAAATACAGGTAAAAATACGATTATGCGTTGGCGTAGTCTACCATAGGTAATCGCACTGGTGTGCCTGATAAAAAAGCATTATACAGAAATTCTTCTAGTGGGGTGTATATATGGAAACACAGACGAAAACCATTCTAGTGATCGAAGACGAGGAATTTATCTTAATCAACATGATTGAGTTGCTAGAAGCGGAAAATTTCAATGCTATAGGTGCAGATAACGGTCTTACTGGTTTAGAACTTGCCCAAAAACATCACCCAGATTTAATTATTTGCGACATTATGATGCCAAAACTTAATGGCTATGATGTCTTGGCAGAATTACGGCGAGAATTTAAAACCTCAACCATTCCGCTAATTTTCCTAACTGCCAAAGCTGACAGGCAAGAGATTCGTAAAGGCATGGAACTAGGCGCAGATGACTATCTGACTAAGCCATTTACTAGAGAAGAACTTTTAGCAGCAATTTCATCTCGGCTCTTAAAGCAGGCTACTATTAATCAACATTCTCAGCATAAGCTAGATGCCTTACGCAGTAGTATTACGATGTCGCTGCCTCAAGAATTACATAATCCTCTTCATGGGATTATTGCTTTGTCAGAATTACTAATTAATGAACATGATTCTTTAGACAAAGAAGGAGTTTTAGAAATTGGCAATCATATCAATAAAAATGCTCAACGTTTATATAAGTTAAATCAAAACTTTTTAACTTTTGTTCAGCTAGAAATTATAGGCACAGATGTAGAAAGCATTGAGGAACTGCGAAGCCACCAAATTAAAAATCCTGACACAGTTATCAAAGAAGCTGCTATCAAGCAAGCTAAAGAAGTTGGTAGAGAAGCAGATTTGAGTTTAAAATTACAACAACAAAAAGTTAAGATTTCTGAAATAAAACTGAGAAAGATTGTTGAAGAATTAGTTGAAAATGCCTTTAAATTTTCGCATTCTGGAACACCTGTTAGTGTTAGTACTTATGTTGATAACGGTAAATTCATTCTGGAGATTATAGACCAAGGTAAGGGAATGAATGCCGAACAAGTTAGTAACTTGGGAGCTTATATGCAATTTGACCGTAAACTTTTTGATTCAGAAGGTTCTGGTTTAGGTTTGAGCATAGCTAAACGTTTAGTTGAACTCCATGATGGAGAGTTGAAAATTACAAGTATACCAGGGGAGCAAACCACTGTCCGAGTTGTTCTGCCGATGTAAAATCAGTTAACAACAGTCTCCTATATATCAATTCTGCTAATCTTGTCAATATATTTTAAACTTGTGGAATTCCAAAAATACAGGCGTACCATAAGCTAAAAATTCACAAGTTTTTTAAATTTGAGGAGATTTAATTTGTCAGTAATTCGTATCCTTCATTTAGTTGGGTCTGCACACAATGATTTTTACTGTAATTTGTCACGGGATTACGCCGAAAGCTGTCTTTTAGCTACAGCAAATCCATCGCTTTATGAATTTCTGATTGCATACATTACACCGGATCAGCAGTGGCGATTTCCTGACTCCCTCAGCCAAGAAGATATTGCTGCCG
>JBARVL010000430.1:0-6822 GCA_049646245.1 Crinalium sp.
TGTTGCTGGTTTAGCTGGAGGTTTAGCCTTAGCGGTTGTTGCTGGTTTAGCTGGAGGTTTAGCCTTAGCGGTTGTTGCTGGTTTAGCTGGAGGTTTAGCCTTAGCGGTTGTTGCTGGTTTAGCTTTAGCTGTACTCTTCTTGGGCGGTTGAGCAGGTTTCTTAGGAGCGGCTGCTAGTCTTGAACTTGGACGTGGGACAACATTCCCTTTAGCGATCGATGCCGGAGTAACTCCAACAACGGCTTCCATCTTAAAAGCCCTCGCCTCTCGACTATTTGACTTTAGCCCAGAACTTGAACGTGGCAAAGAAGAAGGCTGATTTGAATAACTAGGATTAGCCGCACTAGCAGCTACAAACAGCGCACCAATGCTGGCAACGCGGGTTCTCGCCATAGACGAACCATACCAAGACCTTGTTTTTCCCACAGTAGAACCTAGACCACCGATACCAGGCGACTGAGGTTGCACATTCCGACGTGGGGAATTTTTAGTTTTAGGCTGTACCTTAGAACGAGACACATTGCTGCGTGGAGACTGCACACTGCTACGTGGAACAGCATTAATCTTTGGTGGCGCAGGAGAACGTGGAACATTAATAATCCTTGGTGGTGCAGGAGAACGCGGAACATTAATAATCCTTGGTGTCGCAGGAGAAACTGAAGGATTGTTAGTTTGAGGCTGTGCCGCAGTAGGGGCGCTTCTCGCTCTTGGTTGCACACTAGGACTACTAGGACGTGCCGCAGCACGAGCCGTAGCTCTTGGCACAGTTGGAGGTGGCGGTAAGATGTTTGCTCTGGGGGGCTGAGACGAAGTTACAGGCGGTTGTACGCCTGGTATAGGCTGGGGTGCTGACGGTAAGTTAGGAACCGTAGGGACTGGTCTGGGAGACTGGTCTGTGCCGTTTGCGGGAGAGGTAGTGGGAGACGGCTGTGTGCCATCTTCCAGTGGTTTAATCGTAACAATCGGCTGTACTGGAACTAAGGCAAAGGGATCGGGTCGTCCTTTTTTAACTTGCCGTACACGCTCATCAGGGTTAGTGGATTGAATCAATGTCGAAACCGATGCCACTTTCACTGGAGATGGAGAGGCTGTAGGCTTTTTCGGCACTAATGCTGGCTTAGAAAAAGGCTTTTCTGTGGAGGTTGTGGCAGGTGCAGGTTGAGATGCCACAGGAGAAGGGCTGTTCTCAGTTGTGCTAGTACCGTCACCTTCATTTGAACAACTGCCGATTGATAAAGCTAACATTCCCAGGAATGCAATCAAAAAAGAGAGTCTACGCATAACCAGTCCACCAACGGTTTACCCTAAGTTTGCCAAATAGTTTTTCCCCTATCTCTGCAATAGGGACTCTCAAGCGGCAATGGGATGTTCCTCTATATTATCCTGTTAGTAAGTTGCAACTAACGCTCGAAAATTTACTGAGTAACATCCTGATTGATTACGTGAATTTACAGTTGAGTGTCTAGAGGCGATTTTTCAATCTTCCGCACCCACCATTAAAATTTTCAGCATATCCAGCCCCTTTTTGACGCGACGGGAGACTGTCACTACACTAATGTTCAACTGTTCTGCGACTTCTTTTTGGGTTAAATCTTGTAGAAAAACAAATTCTAGAACCTCACGGGTGCGATTTTCTAGCTGCACTAAAGCTTGTTGCAGGCGAATTTGGTCTTCTTGTGCTAACTGAAAACTACGATATTGGCTATCTGGTACAAGTTCTCCTAATGAAGTTGAGCCTTCCATATCATCGCCAACTGGTAGATCTAGGCTCACAGGCTCGCGATTTTGATAAGCTAGTTTAATTTCATGCCATTCTTGCAGGGAGATTTCTAGCGCTGCGGCTACTTCTGATTCTGTGGGTTGTCGGTTGTATTTGGTGTATAAATCTCGTGTAATTTCGACAGATTGCTGTCGTATAGCCAGCCAACGACGAGGGATGCGAACCGAACAACCTTTATCTCTCAGGTAATGTTGAATTTCTCCGCGAATATACGGAAGTGCAAAGGAACTAAAAGCATGACCTTTGCTGATATCAAATTTTTCAATTGCCCGAATTAATCCTATACAACCAACTTGTAATAAGTCTTCATAACTTTCAGTACATTGGTTGACCCAATAATGGGCTTCTTTTCTAACTAATCCCAAGTTGAGTTTTACTAGCTGATTACGGATATTTGCCGAACCAGACTGTTGATACTCTCGTAAGAGTTGTAATGTGTGATGCTTAAGGTCTTGGGTAAGTATGGTTGACATATTCAAATTTCAGTTGGTAGAGCAACAACTGAAGAAGCTAAAGACAGTATTGGATCTAGAGAGCCAAAACTCCTTTGATTAACACTCTTGTCTCTGCTTCTTAAGCCTGATGATGGGTTGAAAGAGATTTTTACATAGGGAATTTATTATAGCTGTTGCTTTTAATATT
Source organism: Crinalium sp. (assembly GCA_049646245.1). Lineage (GTDB taxonomy): Bacteria > Cyanobacteriota > Cyanobacteriia > Cyanobacteriales > PCC-9333 > Crinalium. Next base: position 2,423 of record JBARVL010000430.1, read on the forward strand.
CCCTGCTAAATATTAGTTTAGGCTTTGCTTAAGCTGCTCACAACAGCATTTCTACTAATATCTCCTATATTATTTGGTGACAACAGTGCTACAGATCACAATTCTATAATTGTTAACATAGAATTATTTCCTCACGGTCAAAAACCTCAATATTACAGTTGCTCTACATAAAAAACAGGGGCATAAGCCCCTGTGGCAGTTCGGACAAATTTTTTAAATAATTTGCCAGATATCCATAGCCCAAACTTATGCTTGCTGAGGTGCAATGCGAGCGTAAAAAATACCCCGAACCTTGACTTCTTTGGGATCGTCAGCGCCCAAGTCTGTATCTGAAGGTTGTTCGCTTTCAAATGTACCTGCAATTTCGCCAGTGTTGCTATCTACTTTGGCAACTTGGAGGGAAATTTGACCTTTCCCAGTTTCTACACGCTTGATGTTAGCACGTCTTAGCTGTTCACTATCTGCTTCGGATGGCAGGGCAACAGCATTGTCATAGCCACTAGCTACACCACGACCTTTAGGATCGAGGAAAACAGCACCTCGGTAGGAGGGGACGTTAAATTCGCCTTCAAAGTCGGTAGAGGTGTTAATACTATCCATACCAGGTTGGCTCTTGGCAACCAGGTTTTTAATGGTGAAGAAGAAAGGTACTTGCTCACCACCAGCTAGTTTGACGGTAATAGGCTGGAAGTCAATGCCATCTTCTTCGATGAATGTCAGGCTACCGTCATTGCTTACTTTTAGTGGTCCAGAAATTTGATCAAGGCTAGAAGTGTAGCGTGTCAATAATTTACCTGGAACAAATTCTGCGGCTTGCCGTTTATTAACCGATTCTTCTTTAACAAAAAAGGTGGTCGGTTGTAAACACAACTCTTTTAAAGTATATGTTTGGCTGGAATCTACAGGAATAGCACCGCGAGTTGTTTCTGAAAGAGTTGGGCAGTTATTCGCCAACCCTGTACCTCTGATCTGGTCGTATGTGAGTGGAGCATTGGTCGCAGAGGCTGGACCTTCACTACAGGCAGTTAGCACGCCCAAGCACAATGCTAGGAATGCAACGATAAAACCACGAAACCTCATTTTCTACCTCAATCCTGAATATCTAATATCAAAAATATCTGCCAGGGTGATCTTGGACAAGCCTATAAGCATTTGTAAAGCCTCGAAAGTTGAGGTTTATTGTCCACATTTAACGAGATTTCACCCATGCTATATTTTGGGTCACATGAAAGCGACGGTCGCGCGATCCCCCTTCCGATACAGCATTGTACACGGGAAGAGTCGCCTTTCCCCTGCATAATGTTGGCAATCATACTCCGGTCGCGTTGAAATTAATTTAGTTACTTAACTTAACTGCATGAATCAGAAACAAGATTTTGAGTTGGAACGGCAGTCTGAACTGCAAGCTATTTCTGATACTGTTCGGGCTTTAGCGACAAAGTGTGAGGGTGATAGTTTGGCGCTTTTGGCTTTGCTACGGACGCTGGAACGGTTACACAGAGAAATTCAAGAGGGGGTGTTTCAGGTTTCTTTACCGGATAACCGACAGGCTTTATATGCGCTTTTAAAGGATATTGAGGAGGAGGGCGGGTGGCCGTATATTGACCGGATGCGGCTGCGATCGCTTCTTAAAAATTTCTCACAATTGGATTTACCTGTTACTAATCCAGAGCCGAAAGCCGAATCTTAATTTTTGTTAAGTTCATAATTCTCTATACTTAGGACAAGTAACTTAACAAATGATAAGATCCAGCCGTTAACACTCTCACTGGGGAATTTTTTCCCCTTTGTTTAAATGTCGGTTGCCCTGCATCCCATTAAGTTCGGTACAGACGGCTGGCGAGGTTTAATTGCTGCTGATTTTACCTTCGCTCGCCTAACCACTGTCGCCCCTATAGCTGCTCATGTTTTGGCAGATGTCTATGGTGGCACTACTAATAGCAAAACGATTATTGTGGGCTATGACCGTCGCTTTATGGCAGAAGATTTTGCCCGTGCAGCAGCCCAGACGGTGCAGGCGGCAGGGTTTGATGTGCTGTTGAGCGAAGGTTATGCCCCAACTCCTGCTTTTAGTTGGGCAGCTTATCAACAAAAGGCAATAGGAGCTTTGGTGATTACTGCCAGTCATAATCCTGGTGGGTATTTGGGATTAAAAGTTAAGGGTGGGTTTGGTGGTTCGGTTCCTCAAGAAGTGACTCAGCAGATTGAAGGGTTGTTATCTCAGACATTCACACCAGCATCGGGGAGTGGAAGTTTACGGCTATTTGACCCTTGGCAGAGTTATTGTGAGGAGTTGCGGGCAAAAGTATATATTCCCAGGCTTCAGGATGCAATCAGGGACGGTACATTAACTGTGTTTGCTGATGTGATGCACGGGGCAGCCGCAAGTGGATTGGAGAGGCTGCTAGGGGTGTCTATTGAGGAAATTAATAGCGATCGCGATCCTTTATTTGAAGGTGGCGCACCGGAACCTTTGCCGAAGTATCTCGGTAAATTGTTTGAGCGCATTCGTAGCTATAGCAGCAGTAATCAAGCTGGGTTGGTTGTCGGTTTGGTGTTTGATGGAGATAGCGATCGCATTGCTGCTGTTGATAAACAAGGTAATTTCCTTAGTTCCCAAATTTTGATTCCTATCCTGACAGAACATTTGGCGGTAAGACGCGGATATAAGGGCGAAGTAATTAAAACTATTAGCGGTTCTGATTTATTTCCGAAAGTTGCAGAACTTTACAATCTGCCTGTGTATGAAACCCCAATTGGGTATAAATACATTGCTGACAGAATGTTAGAAGCTGAGGTGTTATTAGGTGGTGAAGAATCTGGGGGAATTGGCTACGGTCATCACATACCAGAACGCGATGCTTTATTATCAGCTTTGTATTTGTTAGAAACTGTAGTTGAAACAAATAGTGATCTAAGCGAGATTTATCAGAGGTTACAACAAGAAACAAGTTTCTTTTCGGCTTATGATCGGATTGATTTACCATTAGCCAGTATGGAAGTGCGATCGCGTTTAGTAGAACAATTACAAAGTCAGCCTTTAACAGAAGTTGCTGGACTTAGTGTGGTAGATTGTTTAACTATTGACGGTTATAAGTTCCGTTTAGCTGATGGTAGTTGGTTACTAATTCGTTTTAGTGGTACTGAACCAGTTTTACGTTTGTATTGTGAAGCTGCTAATCTAGAACAGGTTCATCAAACTTTAGATTGGGCTAGAAGTTGGGCTGAGAATTAATGTTTTCAACGCCAAGAGCGCAAAGGTAAGCGCCAAGAGCGCAAAGAAAAGTTGTGGAAGATACTTTAAAAATAGAAGGTGTTATAGAAACGCTTAAAAAGGATTTGCCGACTCTTTTTGAGCGGGATATTTCTTATGATATCTATACACAAGATATTTTTTTTAAAGATCCAGTTAATACTTTTAAATGGAAGTTTAACTATCGCATCATCTTTTGGACGCTGAGATTTCATGCTAAATTATTTTTCAATGAAATATTTTTTGATGTGCATGATGTATATCAAGAAAATAAGGATACTATTATTGCAAACTGGACTGTGCGGGGTGTATTACGAGTACCTTGGAAGGCGCATATATTTTTTAATGGCTACTCAACTTATAAGTTAAATAACGATTGCTTGATATACGAGCATATTGATACTTGGGATAGGAAACCAAGTGAGATTTTGCAGCAGTTTATCAGAAAGGGGACTGGTGATTAGTGATTAGGAAAACTATTTAACTTTTCCTCTCTCCCATTCCCCTTTAACTGACATAATGCTACGAAGTTTATTAAGAATGGGGCATGGTTATCAGTAGTTGGTGCTTTCTTTTAGCTTCCTCTGCTCCTCTGCCTCCTCTGCCCCTCTGCTCCTCTGCCCCTCTGCTCCTCTGCTCCTCTGCCCCTCTGCTCCTCTGCCCCTCTGCCCCTCTGCCCCTCTGCTCCCTTAATGGGATGCCTCGACAGGTAATTCTCCATCTGGCGATCGCAGTGAGTCTACCATCTCTTGTACTTCTAATGGTGGGGGTGGAGTTAATCGAGAAACTACCCAAGTAACTACAAAGTTAAGCACCATTCCTAATGTACCAATGCCTTCAGGTGATACGCCAAAAAACCAGGGTTGCATTCCTCCAAATTTGACCCCAACGATGTAAAAAGTAGTGAAGCATAATCCTGTTATTAACCCTGAGATCGCACCTTCGCGGTTTGTGCGTTTGTCAAATATCCCTAATACAATTATGGGGAAGAAACTTGCAGCAGCTAAACCAAAGGCAAAAGCGACAACTTGAGCAACAAAACCAGGGGGGTTAACTCCAAAATATCCCGCAATGGCGATCGCAAATCCAATCATTATTCGACCAACCATGACTCGCAATTCTTCGGAAGCTTGGGGATTAATGATGC
>JBARVL010000431.1:0-16791 GCA_049646245.1 Crinalium sp.
ATTTATCCGTCACTACAACATTATTGTCTTAATAGTAAGTAATACAATTTTCCCACACTGCCAGTCACACCAGCGCGATCGCCTGCTATCTTACCACTACCCATAAAATAATCCACCCGCCCTGGACCCTTAATCGCACTTCCCGTATCTTGATCTAGCACATAGCGATTAACTAAACGCTGTTGAATTTGACCACTAGCAGTACGGTAAGGAAGTTGAGCTTGTACTAAAGCTAAAGCAGCAGGAGGCATTAAAGACTTATCTGTGGCAATTGAACGATCGGCTGTCACCGGAACATTGATCACGCCCTTAGCTGGTGAGCCATAAGTATCTTGGAAAAACACAAAGCGTTGATTTCGAGGGAGATATCTACTTAGTTCAACAGGATTTCTTTTGAAATAATTGATCATCACGGGTAGGCTCATACCGTTTAAAGATAACTTGCGATCTTTAGCCAGTTCTCGCCCAATACTTGTATATGGGTAATCAGTTCCCCCAGCATAACCAATGCTCATCACAGAACCGTCTGTAAGCTGAAGTTTAGCAGATCCTTGGATCTGAACTAAATAAGCCTCCATGCGATCGCGTAGCCAAACTAATTCCGAACCTTGGAGTAAGCTTTTTTCCCCTAAACCATCCACCCCCTCTAAATCAGCCCTTTTTGGATGTGGCTTAGACCAACTGTTAAAATCTGCGGGTAATTGATATAGAGGATAACGATACTCTGCCGTGCGCGTCCTACTAGCCTTATAAACTGGTTCATAATAACCAGTAAATAAAACCTTTCCTTTATCATCACTTCCTACTGATTGATAAAAAGTAAACTCCCGTCGCACAGCAGCTTGCAATTCTTGTGGTGACTTAGCAGACACAACCAACTGGCGGAAGCGCAACAAAGAACGGCGCACGCGATCGACTGTAATATCCGGCATCAAATATGTTTGATACGTTGCTGCCGCCTCAGAAGTTTGTAAATAACGTAAGCTGTGATCGATTGACTCTAACAATGCCTGCTGATCTCCAGGCTGATTTTGATTTCCCCAGATTTGCTCATCTAAACCCAATAAATCTGGCTGTCTAGAAGGCACAGCACCCTTAGCAACATTAACTGCCGAGGGTGGCATTTTAGATAATACAGGTGTATTGGGATTGCCGAAAACTACACCTAATCCGAGAGAAAGCAAAGCAACTGTTTTTTGCATAATCACCCAAAAGTCAATTGATAACTACTTAATGACAACATCAACTTATTTGTGGTTCCCATACCTGGGAATCTTTCCGCTCAGTGCTAGATTTTAATGTTTACTCATTGCCATTTAACATAATTAGATACAGTCTGGATAAGTTGAATATATTTATTTTTTTTATGCCCAAGTATAACTCCTATATTTTTTACTTTCATTTCCCTGGCATCTGAATAGAAAATTAGTGAATTTAATTTGTTTTTTCTAGCTACTAGGTATTTTAAACAAAAAGAGCAGAGGGGCAAATAACCACAACAAATTAATAACAAGCCTTATTGCAGGCGTTATGCTCCCCTGTTATTTTATGACTTACATACGAAAGTTAATTAAATTTGTCACAGTTGCACTAATATTCAACATCGACACTAGAAGCAAAAACTGGTTCCACCCTAATAGCTAAGATACTATCAGGACGGATTACCATATACTCGCCCTGGATATTTCTAATTGGCACACTGATGAAATCTTTAGAATTTGATTTTGGTACTAATTCCCCACTGTACCATTTTTGGAACTCTTGAATAGTGGTAAAACGCACCTCTTCCCGATGACCACCTTCAATTAGCAAGTGTACAGAGTATTCATTTGGAGTTCTGGGCATATACTTAATTAATCCTGCTGATTATGCGGTGTAAATATTAAAATTACGTTACGACAAATTAGCCCTATATAGATGAGAACAAATTAAACCTCTGTAGCAGGGTGTCTATCATCTGGGGCAGGGTTTGATGCAGTTCATCTGCTGTTTTGAACAATAACTGTTGATGGTTAGGTAAGTCAAAAGGCAATTCCCCCTCAAAATCTGGACGCTGCATCTGAACTAACAAAATTTGTTCGCTGCGCTTGCATTGCAGGGCGTAACCGATTTCTACGCAGACATTAGGACTAGGAATTAGTTGTAATTTATCCTGAGTACCTATCTGAGTAATTGGCGTACTATCGCCAATAAACAACAAACTCTTGCGAATTTTGCGTAACATGGTGTTGTTAAGACGAATAGGAGCATCAGTGGGGCGGGGAGATGCTTCTATTGTGATGGGGATACGCGATCGCCCAACAGCACGTATACGCTGGTTGATATTCTCGATCGCATCATTTAAAACTTCGACTAATACCTGATTTGAGGCTTGATACTCGCTTTGATAACTCACAAAGATCACTGGATCTAACTGAGCCATTACCTCTTGCTTTGTAAAATAAATTTCGTGGCTAATTAAATCAATATTAGAAATTATATACCCGCCACTGCCTTCGATGTAAAACTCAACGGTTTCTCCTTCTAGATATCGCTGAAACCAATTCGAGTCTTTAACATCCTTGCTGTCTTCTAAAAAGTCTGCTCTTAAACCAGACTTCAGTAAGCTGTTTTTACTTAGCCTGAGATCTTGGGGGCGGAGTTCCAGTTCTTTAATTGGCTCATACTGCTCAAGATACCAAGCTTTCAGGGCAATAATAGCCATAATGCACTTTCACCGACAATATTATGTATGCCACAAATAGGGGGCAAACTTAAATTTTAGCAGTAAGCGGTGACATCTTCACCACATTCATCAGCTAAATAGCACAAAGCGCGGAAGCGTAAACTAACAACTTGTTCGTAGAGAGGGTTGAGTTTACACATTGGGGGAATGTGAAACAAAGTGCGTCCGAATAGTTTGACATCGCGTTCAAATGGACATTGAGCAGGAATCAGTTCACATAAGCGTTTAGCTAATTGGCGATCGCGCACATCTACTTCATCTAACCATTGGCGTACAGGTTGTAGTACATCGAAAGATTTCTTGGCACAAGCTGGTTGAGCGATCGCACTCTTGTTTTCAGAACCATTGTTTTCATCAAACCATACCCAACTTGCTACGGTAATATGGGATTTTGTATAATTAGATACAGTCATTTCCTTTCTCCTGTGTTTCGTAGTAGCTAACTTGTGCCTGTCTTTCTCTCTCTAACTACAAAACCTGAAATACTCTTACCGGAATGATTGTTTAGATAACTGGTTTTGTAGTTTCTCTACCTGATATAATCTTGCCCAAACTCAACCCATTTCCGCGTGAGCGATATCACCGAATCTTTGTAATATTTATTGATGTTAATCTCGGTAACTTCACGCAGATATAGCGGTCAGCAGTCAGCTATCAGCCGTCAGCTTTTTTAAAAACCTTTGTTTCTAAGGGTTTCAGCAGTTCCTTCTGTTATGAGGTACAGAGTTTTTGGCTTGATGGAACAGGGAATAGGGATATTGGAACAGATTTTACAGCGCTTTCCACTGTGAGCAGGTACACTCAGAAATTACCCACCTGATTTCTTACAGTCGCTACCACTATATTTGGTGTACCTCACTACTGCGGGAACTGCTGTAAAATTTAGAAGCACAACAGCTTAACGGTTAGAACTGACGCATTTTTACCAAATATGCAAGGCTTTGTGGACTATTAACTTTTTCAATCTGCGTAAGTTCTGAAAATACTACTTCTTTCCGAGTTTTTTACTTTTTAGAATTAAAATCCCAAGTGTGATGCTTCCAGCGTAGCAATCATCAAAACGTCAAGCAACTTCAAGTAATAACCCGAATCGCTTGATAGCTAAATTACATTCCAGTCTACTACGTTGGATAAACGTAAACAAATTAAACAGCCTTTGAGCTAGGTAAATTAATAATCCCCCTTCAAATTTGAATCTCCTTCAGCAGATAGTACTTTTTCTAATTGTTTAAGAGGATTAAATCAGCAAATGGCTTACGAAATTATTAATCTAACCTTACCTCTTGTCATGCAAGAGATTGAAGACACCTTAAAGGAGTATGCTGAATTTCCCTATCAAGTAGCATTTTCTTTGCCCAAAATGCGCCAAAAGCTAGTGGCTCATGTTCTTAGCCAAATTCCTAATAAATTTTCCATAGTTGAAGATTTTGGAGAAGCCCCTATAGAGTATAATTCTCTATATACTCCCTTACAAGAACGGTTGCATACAGAAGAAATTATTCGTCAAAGCATTATTGATATTGTTAAAGAAAATTTTGAATGGATTATTTACCATATTGGTAAACTAGATATCTACGAAGTTTCGTCTAATAATTAGAAAAATTAGGCAACCTTATTTTGCAGATTTGATGTGCAGTAGACAGATGAAGGTTGCCTTGATTACTAGACTTCTTGCATAAATATCTCTGATTCCACCCCAGCCCTCCCCTGGTTAAGGGGAGGGAGCCAATTTCCCCCCAAAACATCGGGGGGATAAAGGGGGGTAATTTGGACTTTCGCTCATTGGTCTACTACAGATTTTAATCTGCAAAATTACTACTTGTAGGGTGCGTTAGCGAAGCCTAACGCACCCTACCCACTATATGTAGAGTAAATGCGTAAGTCCTGTAAAAATTATTAAAATTAAAAATATTGACTCTAGATCTAGCCTAATTATAATGCGGAACTTAGGCATTTTGACTGGTTTTCAGGCGATAACCTACATTGTAAACTGTTTCAATTAAATCGGAAGTAGGTACTATAGCTTTGAGTTTAGAACGTATGCTTCTGATATGAGTTTTCACAGTATCCTCTCCTGGATAGTCTTCACTCTGCCAAACAAATTCAATAATTGAGCTACGACTAAACACTCTTTGAGGATTTCGGAGAAGCAGCTCTAAAATTTTAAACTCTTTGACTGTTAAACATAAAGGTTGTTCATAATAAGTAATTGTATGAAAACTTGGAGCAAAGCGCAAGCCTTGCCATTCAATAATTGGCAATAATCTACAATCTCCTCGGCGTAATAAAGCTCGAATACGCGCTGATAATTCAATGATACTTACAGGTTTAACAAGATAATCATCAGCCCCAGCATCTAAAGCGATGGCAATATTTTCAATAGTACTATTGCCACTAATTACTAAAATAGGTGTGAGAGAGCCTTTAGAGCGAAGATTTTTACAAAATTCAATTCCAGATAAATCAGGAAGCTTTAAATCTAGCAATATCACATTATACTCGCGCCATTTCACTTGCATCCAAGCATCTTCTCCATCATAAACAATATCCACCACATACCTTTGATGGAGGAGAGATTCTGCCAGAGATTCTGCCAGTAACTTGTTGTCTTCAATTATGAGAATCTTCATTGATATTGATGACGAATCTTTTTTGTGTGCGACACTTTTTGTATTAGCTGTTAACTTTTATGTAATATTGTACATTCTTGTCTTTTTAATATCAATGTGTTTTAAAACACCTTTTTATATCAATGTATTATTCGATACATTAATATGTTTTAAAATAAATGAGAGTAGTACTTCTTTTAAATATGACAAAATGTTATCTTTAATACATTCTGTCATATTTGCTAACCGCAAATTCAGCCTCATATAGACGAGCAAAAAAAATAAGAAGAAACAATAAGTTTACGACTTCTTTACTTTCAAAGTACAAAATGTAATGAGAAAGTTTTAAAAATTATTAAATATGCCTCCTTGTCTTTGCTGTTCGCACTCTTTGCTTCGTTGTATTAAAAATGGAAAATCTTACTTGTTTTGTAGGCATTGCCGCCAGGAAATGCTTTCTACCGACACGAAGAGCATATATTCTGAGCGGCGTTTGCAGAAAGCAGATATTTTTCTGACCAAAAACAATAGCGATTCAAAAATTTAATTTATGTTTATGGAAATTGACAATCTTTCAAGGCAGGACTCAACTTATGGCGTGGAAGCTGAAAAAATTGAGTCATTACAACAGCGTAATAATGAATTAGAAAACCAATTCATTGAGTGTAAGGTGCAGTTACAAGAGCAGGCGCAATACGACCACCTGATATCCAAGATGGCTCTGCGTATTCATCAATCTCGTTCTTTGGATGAAACTCTTAACACCACTGTTACTGAAGTTCAGGAATTACTTGAGTGTGACCGAGTAATCATTTCTCAGTTTTTGCCAGATGAAATTAATAAAGTCGTCACAGAGGCAGTAGTTGGCGGTTTTCCATCTATTTTAGGATGCTCATTTACTGCGGAAGTTTTACCCAAAAATGACTATCAAATATATTACTCAAGGCAAACTTGTGTAATCGCAGATGTGGAAAATGGCGATGTACCAGCTTGTTGGAAGCAATTTTTGCAAAAATTTGCAGTTAAAGCTTTTTTAGTAGTTCCCATTTTTACTCAAGGAGAACTGTGGGGGCTAATGATTGCTCATCATTGCTGTGAAACTAGGCACTGGCAAGTTTTTGAGGTTGATTTTCTAGAGCAACTAGCAACACATATTGCGATCGCAATTCAGCAATCACAACTCTATGAGCAAGCTCAAACCGAACTGCTAGAGCGAAGAAAAGCACAAGATCTACTTGAGAAATCCCATTCTCTTCTCTGTGCTATCCTTGACTCAACTGCTGACGGTATTCTCGTCGTAGATGAAACTGGCAAGATACTTAGTTTTAATCAAAGGTTAGTTGATTTGTGGAGTATCCCAGAATCAATTTTAGAGTTACGCGATTATAAATGTGTAATAAATTTTATCAAGGAAAAGTTAAAATTTCCTGAAAACTTTATTCGCAGATTCCAAGCCATTGACAGCCAACCCAATGCCAGTAGCTACGACTTGCTAGAACTTCAAAACGGCAGATATTTTACTTGCTATACCAAGCCTCAGCGTCTCGGAGAACAAATTATCGGTAGAGCCATTAGCTTTCGCGATATAACGGAGCAAAAAATAGCAGAAACAGCACTGCAAAAATCTCACGATCTTTTAGAAACTAGAGTTCAAGAACGTACAACTGAACTATCTTATACTAACGAGCAATTACGTCATAGTAAAGAACGTTTTCGCAATTTAGTTGAAACTTCTAGTGATTGGATTTGGGAAATAGATGCAAATCAAATCTATACTTATGTCTGCCCAAAAGTATATGACATATTAGGTTACGAACCACAGGAAGTATTGGGTAAAACTTTTTGTGAGTTAATAAATTGGGCAGAAGCATCAGATGTTCATCACAGTTTGAGTTTTCTAGCTGAAACCCAACAGCCCTTCATCTGCATCGAGTACACCGCTACCCACAAGGATGGACATTTAGTTTTCCTTGAGTCAAGTGGAGTTCCTTTCTTTGATTTTGATGCAGATGGTCAATTACTAGGGTATCGAGGGATGAATCGAGATATCACAAAGCGCCGTCAGGCAGAATTGGAAGTTCGTAAAGCCCTAGAAAGAGAGAAACAACTTAACGAACTCAAAGCTCGCTTTGTAGCCATAGCATCCCATGAGTACCGCACCCCTTTGTCAACAATTCTTCTCTCTAGCGATATGCTTAAACATTATAATGATAAATTGAATCAAAACGAAAAATTCAAATATTTGGATAAAATTCAATTAGCAGTTGCCAATATGACTGAGTTATTAGATGATATTTTATTAATTCAACGCAGTTCAGACGGGCGAACAGAATTTAACCCAGTAGAATTTAATTTAGAAAAATTTTGTCGAGATTTTTTAGAAGAATTTTCTCTGAGTCATGGCGCTCATCATACCTTAAAAATTTCTGTTCCCGAAGTAGATACTCTAGTGGTTATGGATCAGAAACTGCTCCGGCAAATCTTGAATAATTTGCTTTCAAATGCTATCAAGTATTCCTCCAAGGGTAGCACAGTGCAATTTGAGCTTTTTTATGACAACCAACAAGCTGTTTTTCACATCAAAGATTCAGGAATTGGTATTCCTGAAGCAGATCAGCAACACCTTTTTGATATATTTCATCGTGCTAGTAACGTGGGTAACGTCGCGGGTACTGGCTTAGGTTTAGCTATTGTTAAAAATTCTGTAGACTTACATGGCGGTAAAATTTCTGTACAAAGTGAAGTTGGTATAGGGACAAAGTTCACTGTCTGGATACCATTGACTGCTCCGCTCCTTGAAAGAGAGGAGAGAGGAGGGAGGATAGAGGGGAAAAGGGTTTGATAACTTTTCTTCTTTAATAGCAATACCCAAGGTGATTAGGGCGTTCTTTCAATCTCAAATCCTGACTCTTGTAAGGGCGAACGGCTGTTCGCCCCTACTCCTGCTAGATAGCAGCCTGCTGATTAAACTGCTAAACTCGCCTTCACACTAGGGCGTTGCCGTCTTCTTCCAGGTCTAGCTGGTGGTTCCGCAGGACTTTGGAGCAAGAACACCAATAGCGGACGACTCTGAAGTTCGCGTCGGATTAAGCGTTGCAGGTCGCGCTCAATTTGAGTTTCTAAACCTGCCCAATCAACCTCCAACCCTTCCTCACCAAAGGAACGAGCAAAACCTGCCCAGCGATCGCTTAAAGTATTTTCAATCGTCTTTTGGACTAATGCTTGTAAAAGCGATCGCTCAACCGCAGTGACAACTCCTCGCAGATGCACTTCCGGTTTAGTCATCATCTTGCCTTCCCAATTGACAGCCGCCGCGACTGTCACCACACCATCGTCAGCTAATTGCTGACGTTCCTTCATCACATTGTCATGGACAAGACCAGCATTATCTACCAATTGCAGTCCTGAAGGCACTTTACCCGTAACACGCAAAGCGTCCTCAGATAACTCCACAACATCCCCGTTATCAATAATCACCATATTTTCCGCAGGGATACCCATACTTTGGGCAGTTTGGGAGTGCTTAACTAGCATCCGATGCTCACCGTGAACTGGCAAGAAGAATTTCGGTTTAGTTAAAGCAATCATCAGCTTTTGGTCTTCCTGACAGCCATGCCCGGAAACGTGAATGCCTTTATCACGACCATAAACCACTTTCGCACCCTGCATCATCAGCTTGTCGATGGTATTGACAACTGCGATCGTATTTCCTGGGATAGGATTTGCGGAGAAAATTACGGTATCGCCTTGGCGAATGCGGATGTTGCGATGTTCATTATTAGCAATTCTAGTGATCGCTGCTAGTGGTTCCCCTTGAGAACCAGTTGTCAGAATTAACACTTTTTCAGGAGGGAAATTCTGAATTGCTTGTAATGGCTCAAATAAGTTATCTGGGCATTTAATGTAACCCAGATTCCGCGCTTGGGCAATCACATTCAACATCGAACGACCCACCACAGAAACAACCCGATTACGCTTCTGGGCTATTTCCAAAACCATATTAATTCTGTGAACAGATGAAGCAAAAGTTGTTAGCAATACCCGTCCTTGTGCTTCACCGATAATTCTGTCAAGGTTAGGATAAACAGAACGTTCTGAAGCTGTAAATCCAGGTACTTCTGAGTTAGTAGAATCACTAATTAAGCAAATGACACCTTTCTCACCATGCTCTGCTAACCTGTGTAAATCATAAAACTCACCATCAACTGGAGTATGGTCAATTTTAAAATCACCTGTATGAATAACAACACCGACAGGAGTGTGTATAGCTATTGTGAAACTATCAGCAATTGAGTGAGTATTGCGAATAAACTCTACAAAAAACGACTCACCAATTCGTACAACGTCGCGCGGCATTACCCGTTTTAATATTGTGCGATCGCTAACACCTGCTTCTTCCAATTTACCTTCAAGTAACGCCATTGCCAGACGCGGACCGTAAATAACTGGAATATCAAACTGCTTCAGGTGATAGGGAATACCGCCAATATGGTCTTCATGTCCATGCGTAACAATCATTCCCTTGATTTTGTGGCTGTTTTCCCGCAAATAAGTCATATCCGGCAACACAATATTAATGCCGTGCATACTATCTGTAGGAAATGCCAAGCCAGCATCTAACAGAATGATTTCATCATTAAATTCAAAAATGCAGGTATTCTTGCCGATTTCATGCAATCCACCTAAAGGAATAATTTTGAGAGTTGGTTGAGATCCGTTATTAGTATTAGTCACTTTCTTGGTAATAAGTAATGGTTTATTAGTCATAGAGCAAAAATTTCCAAAATTGGCATCAAGTAGAACTTTTAATCAAAGCAAACTCAAGAGATTTCTTGCAAAAATCAGTTATTTTTCTATCCACAGGCTGCGTACATTTTTGTCAACCTTGTGCTGCCGTGCGGCAAGGCTACGCTTACATCTCTGGTTAATTTTCTAAAATCTGACTTATGCAAGAAGTCTAATGTTAAATATGGAAAAAAATCTATTGGTCTTTGCTTAAAGTTTATCTCAAAAATCTGTTTGAGGTAACTCAACATCTGTGTTCATCTGTGTTCATCTGTGTTCATCTGTGTTCATCTGTGTTCATCTGTGGTAAAAAATCTCTTAAAGCAACTTTTGGGGTAAGCGGTCATAAACAATTAAAAATGCCTGTGCTATCAATTTATTCATTGATAAATTACCAGTATTAGTATCAACAACTTAATACTCAAGTATGAAACCTAATCTAGTAATATTCATTCTTTTTGAAATTTGGCATCCTTTATTTAGCTTAAATTAAATCTAGTTCAGATAATAGCGCCTTTATTGCTTGGCTATCTTTTTCTGATAAATCAGTAAGTGGTAAACGACTACCGCCTACATCCCAACCTTGCAATTTGAGAGCTACTTTAACAGGAATTGGGTTAGTGTCACAAAATAAACCTTTAAACAAGGGGAAGAGTTTCAGGTGAATTTGAGTTGCAACCTTGCTTTGATTTGTTTCAAAAGCTTGGATCATTTGTTGAATTTGATTTCCAACTAAATGACTAGCAACACTAACCACGCCCACTCCTCCAACTGCCATTAGTGGCAAAGTAAGAGAATCATCTCCAGAGTAAATCGAAAATTCTGCTGGGGTTAAGCAGCGAATTTGACTTGCTTGATCGAGGTTTCCTGTAGCTTCTTTAATAGCAATAATATTAGAGATTTCTGCCAAACTAGCAACAGTTTCTGGAAGAAGATTTTGACCTGTACGACCTGGGATGTTGTAAAGCATTATAGGTAGGTCAGGACAGGCTTGAGCGATCGCCTGAAAATGTTTATATAATCCCGCTTGGGGTGGCTTATTGTAATAAGGTACAACTTGTAAAGAACCATCTAACCCTAGTTTAGCAGCTTTTTGTGTTGCTGCGATCGCTTCGGATGTGGAATTAGATCCTGTCCCAGCTATAACCTTAGCTTTGCCTTTAACAGCATTTAACACTACCTGAAATAACTGGAACTCTTCTTCCCAACTCAAGGTTGGCGATTCACCTGTCGTACCGCAAATTACCAGTCCATCTGAACCATTTTCAGCTAAATGCGCTGCTAGTTGTTCAGCTAGATCGTAATTTACACTTTCATCTTCTTTAAATGGTGTCACCATTGCAGTGATCACCTTAC
This sequence comes from Crinalium sp., assembly GCA_049646245.1. Lineage (GTDB taxonomy): Bacteria > Cyanobacteriota > Cyanobacteriia > Cyanobacteriales > PCC-9333 > Crinalium. The sequence goes on from JBARVL010000431.1 coordinate 11,476, forward strand.
CAAAGTATACCACGTTTTTATAAACTCCTCAATAATGGCTGTCAGCGTTCAGCTATCAGTTTTCAGCTTTTCAGCTTAATTAAGCACTGATATATCTGAAGCTGATTAATTTAGTTAGCTGCTAATATTAGCTAATTGCTGATAACTCATTGCGACTTGCTGATATATAGCTTTTTTCAACTAACAACTCAGCAATTTGCACCGCGTTTAAAGCTGCTCCCTTGCGAATTTGATCTCCACATAACCAAAGTTCTAAGCCAGAAGAATGTGAAATATCTTGACGAATTCTACCTACTAAAACGTCATCTTGACCTGTAGCATCTATGGGCATAGGAAAATAATTTGCTTGCCAATCTTCTACCAGTTTCACACCAGGGGCATCTGCTAAAATTGATTTTGCTTGAGCTACTGGAAATGGTTCAGCAAATTCTAAATTAATTGCTTCTGAATGCGCTCTCAGTACAGGAACCCTTACACAAGTAGCTGTTACACGCAAATTTGGCTCGCCAAAAATCTTGCGGGTTTCATTGAGCATTTTCATTTCTTCTTCACAATAACCTTGTTCATTAATCGGGGTATTGTGGGGAAATAAATTAAATGCTAATGGATAAGGAAATACTTCAGAAACTGGATTTTCACCGTTTAAGATGGCTTGGGTTTGAGTTTTGACTTCTTCCATTGCTCTCGCACCAGCACCACTAGCAGATTGATAAGTGGCTACGACAATTCGTTTAATGGGCTGGATTTTATGTAAAGGCCAAACGGCTACCGCCATTAATATAGTAGTGCAGTTGGGATTAGCAATAATACCTTGATGAGTAGCTGCTGCTTCGGGGTTAACTTCAGGTACTACTAAAGGTACTTGCGGATTCATCCGAAATGCGCTGGAGTTATCGATCATAACTGCACCCGCATCTACTATTTTATCCGCCCAAGCTTTAGAAGTAGAGCCACCAGCAGATGCTAGAACAATATCAACTTGATCGAAAGAGCGATCGCCCACCGCCTCTATTGGCAGATTTTCGCCTTTAAATGGCAACGTTTTACCAGCAGAGCGAGGTGAAGCCAATAACTTCAAATCAGCCAAAGGAAAGTTGCGACGATCCAATAACTCTAATAACTCCGTCCCGACTGCGCCAGTGGCTCCTAATATTGCCACGCGGTATGAATTAGACAAACGCTTATCCTCCATTTAAATACTGAGTAGTAACCGATATCAAAATCAATAATTTTTGTTCTAAATCTCTGAAGGCTTTAACCTTAAAGGTTTATTTGGTTATAAGTCGATCTTTCAACAGGAATTATATTTAAGCACATTTTACACTCTTACTCCCTTTCCACCAAAAGATTACTGCTCGTATTCCTCTTCTTCCTTCGCGTCCTTCGCGTCTAAAACTAGGATCGCGTTTCGCTTCGCTAAGGCGGTTATAAAAATAGGTATTCTTTAGACGGGAAGGGAGTAAACAGTCAAAGTCTGCAATTAGACTTAGTTTAGCCAATACTGATGCCAACTACATACCACCTATGTATTATTATCAGAGACGGAAGATCTAAAAAGCACTGAGGGTAGCCAAAGTCTCATCTACCCAAGCTTAGAACATTTCTTATGCCGTAGCTGTGGTAGCAGAACTAGAATATCACGAGTGTTGCCAGGATTGAAGTAAAACCTTATACACCAAGATTGCACCACCAGCCATCCTTGCTGTTTCAGCTTAAAATTTAAGTTTAGCCGACTAAATTAGAGAATTTGTTTGATGAAAGTTACCCAGGAAAAGCTTCCCGCTAGTCAGATTGGTCTGGAAATTGAAATTCCAGCAGAAATGTCCAAAACCGTATACGAAAAGGTAGTTCAAAACCTGTCGCGCACTGCTAATATTCCTGGGTTTCGCAAAGGAAAAGTGCCACGTCAAATCCTTGTCCAGCGAATGGGAACACAACGGCTCAAGGCAGCAGCCCTAGAAGATTTAATTCAAGAAGGCTTTAAAAAAGCTCTTGAGCAAGAAGATATCCCAGCAATTGGCAACTATCAAGTCCTCTCTCCAATGGAGGACATGGTAACTCGGTTCCAACCAGGAGAAGCATTTACTTTCTCAGCATCTGTGGATGTGACACCAGAAGTAAATCTTGGTGAGTACACAGGTTGGCAGCTACAAGCCGAAGAAGTGGTTTACGACGAGAGCGAAGTAGATAAGTTTTTAGATGAGCGTCGCGCTGAAAAAGCTACTTTAATTCCAGTAGAAGGACGACCAGCACAGCAGGGTGATGTAGCAGTTGTTGACTTTGCAGGGGTGTTTGCAGATGTGGCAGAGGGAGAAACACCCGCAGAAATTCCAGGCGCACAGGCAACTGACTTTGAAATCGAGCTAGGAGAAGGAAGATTCATAGAAGATATTGTTAATGGGATAGTCGGAATGAATACCGGAGAAACTAAAGAAGTCTCCGTAACGTTTCCCGAAGATTATCCCCGTGAAGACTTGGCAGGTAAGGCTGCACTCTTCACCATTACCCTGAAAGATTTGAAGGAAAAAGAGTTACCTGAGTTAAATGACGATTTTGCTCAAGAAGCTAGTGATTTCGACAACTTGGCAGAATTAAGGGAATCTCTAGAAACTAGATTTAAAGACAAGGCTGCACAAGCAACCAAAGCGAATAAAGAGCAGGTTTTAGTAGAGCAACTGCTAAAACAGGTAGAAGTTGACCTACCGGAAAGCTTAATTGAGCAAGAAGTGCAAACTCAAATGCGGCAAACAATCATGCAGATGCAGCAGATGGGTATGGACGTAAATAAGGTGTTGAACGAGGAAATGGTTAAGCAGTTAGCACAGCGATCGCGCCCTGAAGCACTGACTCGCCTGAAACAGTCCTTAGCACTGGAAGAAATTGCCAAACGCGAATCTATCGAAATACAACCAGAGGAACTAGAAGCCAAAATTGCCGAATGGATGCAGCAACTATCTGGACAAGAAATTAATCCCCAACGTTTACGTGAGGTAGTTGAAGCTGATTTACGCAAAGAAAAAGCGATTAACTGGTTGGAAGAACATTCCACCCTTGAAATGGTTCCACAAGGTTCACTTGTAACTGCTGAGTCAGATAGTGAAGCTGAAGCTACAACAGATGCAACTGAAGCCCGTGAAGTTGAAGTAGAAGTTGTTAGTGAAACCGAGTAACTAGAAACTTAACTTTCTACCTCTGAATAACTTAATATTCGTCTCAAGCTAGGGCGCAGCCAAATTCTGTACCCTAGCCCTCACTCTTGTAACATGGTCAAAGGTGGCGGATTCGGATATAACGGAATTAGGAACCATAAAATTCACCATTTATTGGCAAATAACTGCCTAAGTTCGACTTTACAATTTTGCTCCATAAAAATAGCCCTATGCTTATCTCAAAATCAGCAAATTACTCAATTACCAGCCTGAAAAACTTAGAGGTTTATTCCTCCAGCAATGTCATCCCGATGGTGGTAGAACAGACTGGTCTGGGTGAACGGGCTTTTGATATCTACTCAAGATTGTTGCGTGAGCGAATTATATTTATGGGTACGCCCGTAGATGATACGGTTGCTGACTCACTTGTTGCTCAACTGCTGTTTTTAGAATCTGAAGATCCAGAAAAAGATATACAACTGTATATCAATTCTCCAGGTGGATCTGTAACAGCAGGTATGGCGATTTATGACACAATGCAGCAAATCCGTCCTGATGTAGTTACAATTTGTTTTGGTTTAGCTGCCAGTATGGGAGCCTTCCTACTATCAGGTGGAGCTAAAGGCAAGCGGATGGCACTTCCTAGCTCTCGAATTATGATTCACCAACCCCTGGGAGGCGCTCAAGGACAAGCTGTTGATATCGAAATTCAAGCTAAGGAAATTCTTTATCATAAAAGAGTGTTGAATGAGTTGTTGGCGGAACATACAGGTCAGCCCATAGATAAAATAACAGCAGATACAGAGCGCGATTTCTTTATGTCTTCTGCTGAAGCAAAAGATTATGGTCTAATCGATCAAGTTATCGATCGGCACAATCTTAAAGACTCGGACTTAACTCTCACCTCACTCTCATAAGAGGCAAATATGTCTAAATACGACTCCCATTTGAAATGTTCTTTTTGTGGCAAGTCTCAGGAGCAGGTGCGGAAGTTAATTGCTGGTCCGGGGGTCTACATTTGTGACGAATGTGTTGATTTGTGTAACGAAATTCTAGATGAGGAATTGTTGGAATCTAATGCTCCATCACCTCAAGCTGTACCCAAGTCAGATCCCAAAAAGCGCCGCGCTCATAGTGCCAATTTGTCTCTTAGTCAAATTCCTAAACCCAGGGAATTGAAGAAGTTTTTGGATGAGCACGTAATTGGTCAGCAGGAAGCCAAAAAAGTTCTTTCAGTGGCAGTCTACAATCACTATAAGCGTTTAAGTTTTATCCAATCTAAAAATAGTGGTAAGCCTGGGGCTGATGATGCAGTAGATTTGCAAAAATCTAATATTCTGTTGATGGGTCCTACTGGTTGCGGTAAAACGCTATTGGCACAAACATTGGCAAGTATTTTAGATGTGCCTTTTGCTGTTGCTGATGCTACTACTCTGACAGAAGCAGGGTATGTGGGGGAAGATGTTGAGAATATTTTGTTGCGACTTTTGCAGGTAGCAGATTTTGATGTCGAGGAAGCGCAACGGGGAATTATTTATATAGATGAAATTGATAAGATTGCCCGTAAGAGCGAAAACCCCTCAATTACCCGTGACGTTTCTGGCGAGGGAGTGCAGCAAGCTTTATTAAAGATGCTGGAAGGCACGGTTGCTAATGTTCCTCCTCAAGGGGGACGCAAGCACCCTTATCAAGACTGTATCCAGATTGACACCAGCAATATTATGTTTATTTGCGGTGGCGCATTTGTTGGTCTGGAAAAAGTTGTTGAGCAGAGAATGGGTAAAAAGTCAATAGGCTTTATTCAACCAGGGGAAGGGCAACCACGAGAGAAACGCGCCGCAGATATTTTGCGACACATGGAACCCGATGATTTAGTAAAGTTTGGGCTGATTCCAGAATTTATTGGTCGGATACCAGTGGTGGCGGTGGTTGATCCGTTGGATGAAGAAGCATTGATGCAGATTTTGACTGAACCTCGTAATGCTTTGGCGAAGCAGTATCAAAAGCTGCTGAAGATGGATAATGTGCAGTTAGATTTTAAAACGGATGCGTTGAAGGCGATCGCACAAGAAGCATACCGTCGGAAAACAGGCGCACGTGCTTTGCGGGGAATTGTGGAAGAGTTGATGCTGGAAGTGATGTATGAGTTGCCTTCTCGTAAGGATGT
>JBARVL010000432.1:0-4282 GCA_049646245.1 Crinalium sp.
GTTGCTGCTGCTAGAGAGTATCGCCGTAGAACTAAGAAGTATCCTTATGTCTTATTAATGTCCAAAGCTAGTCTGCAAGAGGGTATTGGTGGACATTTAGTGAGAGGTGGTCTTGCTTACCTCGATCGCGGTCAAGTTGATAGATCAATTAGACAATCTTTAGGTTTACATACTTTTGGCGATCCTGCCAAAATTTATCAAGAATTTTTACATAAATCTGGTGTAGTTAGTATTGCTCTCGATCCAGGTAAAGCAAATGCAGCACTTAAAGATATGCTGCGTGATGCAGGCGTGGCTTTATTAAGTAAAGTTGAAATTTCAAAAGTTAATAAACAAGGCAAAAAAATAGTTAGTATTACAACATCTAACAATCAAACATTTCATGGGAAGCAATTTATTGATGCCACAGTTAATGCTGAATTAGCACAAGCTGCTGGTGTTAGTAAATTAAAAGGATTTGAAACTTTTGACTTACCAGAATCAGAACTACCTGTAACATTGGTATTTACAACTCAAGGACTTAGCGTTAGAAAACTGAAGGGAATAGAATTTGCTTATCTCAAACGGTTTACTAACTTAGGAGATAAAGATGCTCAAAGTTGGTTACTAAAAGCTGCTGGAGGCGATGCTCAATTTGCTGAATCTATTAGGAAAGAAATGATAGAACCCAGGGGAAATTTAAAAACTCTTTGGGCAGACCGCGATCATATAGATATACGCTCTTTTGCTTTATCTGTAGCCTACCACGCATTTAGAAATAGAAAGCTTTCTCTTGCTGAAAATGGTATTTTATTTGATAAAGGAAATATAGCCATCCTTCCAGGTGAAAAACTTTCTTGGAATGCTGTAATGTTTGCCGTTAACGGTAGTCAGGCGGAGGAACTTGCCAAAAATGCTGCTAAACCTACTGCTCAAATGTTAGAGGAAATAGGTTTTGTTCAAAAGTGGTTGAAAAGTTTAGGCGCTACTGTTGTCACTCCTGCTTCTGAGCTTTACATTAGACACGCGGGTAATGTTACTGGGGCAGTTGAACCTTTGAGTGGTGCAAAAATGCTGATGGGTGGTGTTCCTGCTAGTGAAGCATTAGCCACATTTGGCTATCATTTTGATGTACGTGGTGGGATTCCAGGTATTGGCGAAAAAGGTCTGGCTAAAGGATTCACAAGTAATCGTTTTAGTCCACCAATCTTTAATATTGGAATCAAACACGCTTTAATCGAAGATGTTCCTAACTTAGCAGTTATTGGTCCTGGTTCTGGGTTTGAGGGTTATGCTTGTTCTGCTGGCAGAATTGTAGAATTTAATGTAGCTGTTGGTAACGGAGTAGGTATAGCTGCGATAATTGCGTTGTTGAGTGGTAAGAATTTGGCAGATATATCTAATAAAGAAGTTAGACAAGTTTTAGCTGCAACTAATCAGCTACCTCGGATTTATGGTATTTCTAACATGGCAGAAGCTGCTAGACTGAAGAAATTTGAGTCAGTTGTTGTGTAGGATAGCAATTAGCAGTTAGCTTTTTAATCTTGAGAATCTGTCTAGGTTTTACCTCTACAACTTCTCCTCAACCTTAAATCAAATCTAACTGCATTGCGTTGGATATTGAAAAACCTAAACCAGAGTAAACTGTTTTTCCTAATGGAGAAGCATTTAAAATAGCCCGTGTGCAACCAATAGATTTGAGGTAATCAACTGCTATTTTAGTAATACTTTTACCAATGCCCTGTTTTCGATAATCCGGTTCAATATAAACTCCCCAAATATATCCATAGTTGCGGTATTCTGCTTTCAAAATATCAGGATAAAGTCCGGCAAAAAGCTGACAACTCGTAGAGCCAATCACTTGTTTTTCTATCTCGGCAACAAATGCTTTATAATATAAATTATGACGAGCCTGGGCAATAAACTCAAGCGTGATTTGTTGCCAATTAGGTTCAATTGATTCTGCTAAAACATTATTGTCTAACCACATTCGGTAAAAATGTTCTGCAATGATCCAGTCTTCCTGCGGTAAAGCCTCCCTTATCTGAACATTTGGTTTCATTAGTATTCCACACTATAAATTAGCAAAACGGTGAAATTAATAGCCTATCCGAAAACCATATACGCGAATAAATATCTCTATTTATCTGTGTTCATCTGTGTTTATCTGTGGTTAAAAATCTCTTTAAACCACTTTTCGGATAGGTTCCTAAAAGCTATTTATCTAATAGTTAAGCCAATCATAAATATTGGCTTGCTAAAACTCTACAGTTAACGGCGCACGTGGGAAAGGAATTACATCACGAATATTACCCATACCTGTCATAAATTGCACTAATCTTTCAAACCCCAAACCAAAACCTGCATGGGGAACCGTTCCATAACGTCGTAAATCCAAATACCACCAGTAATCAGCTTTATTTAAACCTTGAGCCTCAATTCTACCTTCCAGTACATCTAAACGTTCTTCCCTCTGTGAACCCCCAATAATTTCACCAATTTTAGGGGCAAGGATATCCATTGCTGCAACAGTTTTTGCGTCATCATTTAAACGCATATAAAACGCTTTAATCTCTAAAGGATAATCAGTTAGGATGACTGGTTTTTTGAATACTTCCTCAGCTAAATAACGTTCGTGTTCCGATTGCAAATCTAAGCCCCAATTAACAGGATAATCAAATTGCTTATCGGCTTTTTCTAAAAGTGCGATCGCATCACTATAACTTAACCGTTCAAACTGATTATTAATAATGTTATCCGCAGTAGCAAGCACAGAGTTATCAATCCTCTGATTAAAAAACTCCATATCTTCGGGACAAGTTTCCAGCACATATTTAAAAATGTACTTCAGAAACTCCTCCGCCAAATCCATATCTCCCTGCAAATCACAAAAAGCCATTTCTGGCTCAATCATCCAAAATTCTGCTAAATGGCGAGAAGTATTAGAATTTTCTGCCCGAAAAGTAGGACCAAAAGTGTAAACATTACTAAAAGCCATCGCCATCACTTCCGCTTCTAGTTGTCCACTTACCGTCAAGTATGACTGCTTACCAAAAAAGTCTTTACTGTAATCTACCTTTTGACTATCTGTCTGCGGAACATCTTGTAAATTAAAGCTAGTAACAGTAAACATTTCTCCCGCGCCTTCACAGTCACTAGCACTGATAATAGGCGTGTGAACCCACAAGAAACCTTTTTCTTGGAAAAACTTGTGAATTGCATAAGCACAAGCGTTGCGTACCCTAAAAACGGCGCTAAGGGTATTAGTGCGCGATCGCAAATGCCCTATCTCTCGCAAAAACTCAAAAGAGTGTCGTTTCTTCTGCAAAGGATACGTCTGGGGATCAGCTTCCCCGTAAACCTTCACACTCTCCGCCTTAAGTTCAATTCGTTGTCCCTTCGCAGGGGAAGCTACCAACACCCCAGCAACTTCCACAGATGCCCCTGTATTTAACCGCTTAACCGCATCTGCATAGCCTGGGATACTGGGATTCAATACAACTTGCAAACTAGCCAAGGATGAGCCATCATTGACCTCTACAAAGGCAAAATCCTTTAACTCCCGTTTTGTCCGTACCCAACCTTTGATCGTTACTGACTCATCAGGCTGTCCATTGCGTAATATCTCTACAATTCGTTGCATTGTCATAGTAAGCTGTTGTGTTTATAAATTTTATGTTTTAGGGGGAGAGGAGAGAGGAGGGAGGAGGGAGGAGAGAGGATTTGATAACTTTTCTCCAAATTAAAAATCTACAAGTTCATTTGTGTAGACGCTTAGTTCTTAAAAATTAAATAATATCGTTTCCAGTTGCATAATAATGATTCAAAATTTTACTTTTTTTAACTTTGCGATCCTTTGCGCTTACCTTTGCGTTAAAAAAAAATCTCTAATTCCAATGCAACCAGATTTGATACAATTAGAGATTAGCCAAGCGCCAAAAGCTGACCGCTAGACGCTAATAGCTAAAAGCTTAACTAGCAAACGACTTTAGTATCCAGCCTATAACAATTCCAAGCCCTCCAAATCGGACAGCTTGCCAAAAAACTTGACTGAGTAACCCCTGCGTGATCCCCTGCCAATATAGCACCAGCAAATCTTTGTTTGATAGTAAACAACTTTCTAGAGCAACTTCTATTTCAGCAAGTTGCTTCTGTATTCGTCGCAACTCTGCTTGCAACTGGGGTAAATGGCTTTGGCGAAACTCTTTTTGGACTTCTTGTGCGCGTTGCTGAAGTTCTGACTGACGCTTGATCCCTTGCTGCAATTCAGCATAACGTTGTTTTAGAGCCACAAGCGATCGCT
>JBARVL010000433.1:0-2077 GCA_049646245.1 Crinalium sp.
GCTATCTTTTACTACATCTACGCTATATTCCATAGTCCCACCTATCGCCAACGCTACGCCGAATTTCTCAAAATCGACTTTCCCCGTGTACCATTAACCAGTAACGATCGCCTATTCAAAGACTTAGGTGCAAAGGGTCAGGCATTAGTAGAACTACATTTAATGAAATCAAAAAAACTTAATAAGCTAATTACTAAAATGAGTAGCAATGGTGACAATGCCGTTACTGAAGTTACCTACAAACCCACAGAACAGCGAATTTATATTAATAAAAACCGCTACTTTGAAAGTATTGCCCCTGAAGTTTGGGAATTTAAGATTGGCGGTTATCAAGTGTTAGATAAATGGCTAAAAGATCGTAAAAAAGCCAAACGCACCTTATCCTTTGATGATGTGCTGCACTATCAAAAAGTAGTAGTTGCGCTCAAAGAAACAATGCAACTAATGGTAGAAATTGATCAATTGATTCCCAGCTTTCCAATTGAGTAAAACTTGATCATCCAACATCCGAAGGAGAAAGTCGCATGACAGAAATTATTTTTTTGGTGGAAAATGATTTAGAAGGGGGCTATATAGCAAGAGCGATCGGCGAATCAATTTTTACGCAAGCTGACAGCATTGAAGAACTCCGAGAACTGGTTAAAGATGCTGTTCATTGTCATTATCCTAATGAAGCAATCCGTCCGAAACTGATCCGTTTACATATCGTACATGATGAGGTCATTGCCTCATGAAGTTGCCCAGAGATCTGTCTGGTGAAGTGTTGGCGAAAGCTCTAGAAAAATTGGGCTACACTATGACTCGGCAAACCGGAAGTCATATTAGATTAACCACTCAAGAGAATGGAGAACACAATATTACAATTCCCAACCATAGCCCAATTAAAATTGGCACTCTTAGCGCAATCTTGCGCGACATTGAAAATCACTTTGCTGTAACTCGTGAGGAACTTCTTACTCAACTCTTCTCTTAGCATTTATGTTCAAACTCTAGACCGCAGAAAGGGTAAATGCCTTCATGCTACAGGTTAGGATTTACGGTAGGGCATTGTGATTGAAGTATGGCAAAGCAAGAAAATCCCCTTTCGGGAGAAGCACTTATTAAAGAAGTCTGTCGGCGGATTCGAGTTGCGCGTAGCTACTGGGATGCTCATAATAATGCTGCCTGTAGGGGAGAACGCGATCGCGCTTTAGCCCTTTACAACACCCTCACCAAAGAACAAAAAGACGAGATTCCGCAACAGTTGCGCGTGTGGTTGCGCTATCGCAGTGAGAAATACTTTGGCGCACACCGCACACCACCCAAATCGAAACGAAAGTCCAAGCATTAATGGAGAATGTCTGTGCAAACCCTTAATCTACTTTCTGGGCAAGTCATTCCTGTACTCGGTATGGGTACTTGGCAAATGGGAGAAAATACCAGACACCGCCAAGATGAAATTAATGCCTTACGTCACGGACTTGATATTGGTCTTTCTTTGATTGATACTGCCGAAATGTACGGTGAAGGTGGTGCTGAAGAAGTGATCGCCCAAGCTATTGCTAATCGTCGATCGCAAGCCTTCGTAGTCAGCAAAGTATATCCTCATAATGCTTCCATTAAAGGTGCGATCGCAGCCTGTGAACGAAGTTTGCAACGTCTTAAAACTGACTATCTTGACCTTTATCTATTGCACTGGCGCGGCTCAATTCCACTGACAGAAACACTCCAAGCATTTCAGACACTTCAGCAAGCAGGGAAAATTCGCAGCTACGGTGTCAGCAACTTCGATGTTAAGGATATGGAATCAGCCAGCAAATTAGAGGGTGGAAAAGCAATTGTAACCAATCAAGTTCTCTACAACCTCAGCCGACGGGGGATTGAGTGGAATTTGCTTCCCTGGTGCAGAGAACGAAAGATTCCCATCATGGCGTATTCTCCTATCGAACAAGGTCGCATCTTGAAAAATCCCACACTTGGCGCGATCGCACAACAGCGAGGAGTTACTACGGCTCAAATTGCGATCGCCTGGTTGTTGCATCAAGAAAATGTGATTGTAATTCCCAAATCCAGCAACATTGACCATGTAAACCAGAAT
>JBARVL010000434.1:0-2976 GCA_049646245.1 Crinalium sp.
TTAATGCAGCAAATTTAATGGTTTGACAATCAGCTTACAATTTGGCATTTAATCCAATTGCCTCAGATATAGAAGCTAATTTATGTTCTTCCAACTTTTGTAAAAGTCCTGCCATAATTCGGCGTACCATCCAGGGACCTTGATAAATCCAGCCCGTGTACAATTGAATTAAGGACGCGCCGGAGGTAATTTTCTGCCAAGCATCTTCTGGGGTAAAAATGCCGCCAACACCAATAATCGGGAGTTTACCCTGGGTTTGTTGCCAAATAAAGCGTATCACTTCGGTAGAGCGATCGCGCAGAGGTAAACCACTAATTCCCCCAGCTTCTTCACGAACGTTTTTACCAGTAGCTTTAAGGACTTGGGTATTTAAATTTTCACGACTGATAGTGGTATTAGTGGCGATGATACCAGCTAGATTGTATCTTTGGGCAATAGTTAAGACATCTGCGATCGCATCCAACTCTAAATCAGGAGCAATTTTGACTAAAATGGGTTTTTGTCCTTGATTTTCTTGCTGTAATGTGTCTAAGATCACAGCTAATTGCTCAGAAGATTGAAGACTTCGCAAACCTGGAGTATTAGGCGAACTAACATTCACTACAAAATAGTCTCCCAAATCCTTAAGCAAATTAAAACTATTTAAGTAATCACTTGCAGCTTCATCTATTGGAGTTATTTTAGATTTACCTAGATTAATCCCAATAGGAAAACAACGCTGAGTACTACCTCCTAAGTGGCTGTTTTCTTGCCTTCCTCTTGCGTCTCCCCAGTCCCCAGCTACAAACCTAGTTTGCAAACGTTTTGCCATTACCTCTGCACCTTGGTTATTAAATCCCATACGATTTAAAGCAGCTTGGTCATTTGGTAAACGAAACAAACGCGGGACAGGATTTCCAGGCTGTGGATGAAATGTGACAGTACCCAATTCTGAAAAACCAAAACCCATGAATCTCCAAATTCCGGCTGCAACAGCATCTTTATCAAACCCTGCTGCCAAACCCACAGGATTTGCAAATTTTAGCCCCCAAAGAATTTGTTCCAAACGTGGATCTTGTAGACAAAAAGATTGCTGAAACTGAGCTTTAATCCAACTAGCTTGGAAGCTATCAGATTGATCTAACCAACTCAAAACTCCCAGGGTTTGCTGATGTAACGATTCAGGATCGGCATTTAAACCAGAAAACAAAATCGGACGAATAGCTAATTGATAAATATCCAAAGTTCTAAACCAAAAACAATTACTTTATAGATAACTAAGTATGTGAGTAAAAATAAACGTAACATTCAGGCTGGTCATTGGTCATTGATAATTGATAATTGATAATTGGTCATTGAAAAGCTTTCCGGCATTGCGGATTTCACAATGAAAAGGCTTAAATTCAGAATATACCATCTTCAGTCAGGGCATCCTAGATAATACAAGCTATACACCTTTCCGTAATCGCCCTTTGCCATCACATTTTAAAAACATGGGTCAGCAAGAAATTCAGACGACCTACGATCAACAACTGCTTACCTTGGGGCGCGTCCTTCAAACCATACGTGAAGAGGAAAACGTAGAAACTCTCACGGAAGCGACTCTTGATTACCTCAAAGGAGAATTTAGCTATCGCTTAATCTGGCTCGGTCTTTATGATCGTGTAGAACACCGTTTGGTGGGCAAAGGAGGCATCACACCAACAGGCGATGTGAAATTTCTTAAACAAAAGTTTTCTCTCAATCCAGGGGACTTATTAGAGCAGGTAGTAATCCAATTACGACCATTAAGTATTCCCGATTTGCGAACAGAAGGGCGGGCTGGGGAATGGGGTCGAGCGGCTACTGAATTTGGGATTCAGGGGACACTGGTATTTCCTTTGCGCTATAAGGATCGCTGTTTTGGCGTTGTGATGCTGGGATCGCATCTGTGGGGAACTACTCCCCGTACAAGCGAAAAAGCCCAATTATCATTACTGTTTGGGGGATTAGCCACTAAGCTCTACCAAATGGAGGTGGAATGGCACCACGCCTCTATCAAGCGTCCAGACAAATCATTATTTCAAATGCTAGAGCAGCTACAAAGCCTGCCAACCCTAGCTAATCGCTTAGATGTGCTGGTGAACACAACCCATGAATTTGTAGCGCCGACGCGGACAAATCTTTACTGGTATTCTCCAGATAAACGCTACTTCTGGCAAAAAGTGGGTAATCGGCAGACTGCCCGTAAATTAAAAGACCCAGACAGTAGTTCCCCTGGGTTAAATGTCCAAGATGTCAGTGAGTTTTATTTGGCTTTAGCAGCAGGTCAGACAGTCGCTATTGGTTCTAGCAAAAGCCCATTAAATGCTGAAGTGACAGGTACTTTGCTGACACGATTTCGGGCGCGGTCTATACTAGCTGCACCAGTCTTAGTAAAAGGGGAAGTGGTGGGGTTTCTGGCGGTGGAAGACAACGAAGCTCGGATTTGGGAAGATTCGGAAACTCATTATGTCCGTGCTGCTGCCCAGATTATTGTTTTGATTGCAGGCAAGGAGGATGTAGAAGCAATCCTTCAGGAAACTCAAAAAGATACTAACTTAATCGGTGAAGTTGCTAGTTCTATGGCGGAGTATCCTGAGCCGGAGATCGGGATCAGGGAAGCTGCTGAACTGATGTTAAATCGTTTTGGGGTTGAACGTTTTCTAGTGTTGCAAGCTATGGAAGTAGCTTCAACAGTAAAATATGCCGTTGTGTATCAACAACAGCCCCCGAAGCGATCGCCCCTTAACGCTCCTTTAACGGCGCTTGCTTACGATTCTTGGCAGTTAATACACGAAAGCTCAGAAGTACTAGCAATTGAGGACTTAGAAAAAGATCAGCGACTTTCTGAATGGCGCGAAACCTTATTGAAATTGGGAATGCGATCGCTATTAGTCTGTCGCACGGGCAATATTCAAAAGAACTCTTTGCTGCTGATTGCACATGGAACTTCCCGCATTTGGACTCCTACTGAAC
>JBARVL010000435.1:0-6552 GCA_049646245.1 Crinalium sp.
TAAGCTGTTGTGTTTCTAAATTTTATATTTTAGAGAGGGAGGAGAGAGGAGGGAGGAGAGAGGGGAAGAGGGTTTGATAACTTTTATATCAATTATCATATGTACAATTTAGATGCGCGTTAGCTTAAACACTTAACCAATCACGAATCACCATCCCTATCTTTACTTCTGCCAGGTAAAACTGAATGTGGCTCCTTGACCTTCTGCTGATTCTAGGCTAATACTACCTCCTTGATTTTCAATTATTTTTTTAACCAAAGCTAAACCAACGCCAGTATTTTCTACCTTGTCCCGTGCTTGTAAAGTTTGAAAGATTACAAATATTTTCTCATGGAATTGGGGCGCAATCCCCACACCATCATCAGCTACTATAAATTTATAAAATTTTCCTTGGTCTTGGACAGATATTTTCACCCGTCCATCTTCACGATCGTGGTGTTTAATCGCATTAGTGATCAGATTAGTAAAAACTTGTTGCAAAGGTAGCAATTCAGTGACGATAGTAGGCATACTTGGTTCCACCTCTATGGTAAATTGTGGTGGTGGTGCGATCGCCTCAATTATTTCTGTTAGTAAATCATTAATATTGACTTGTTGAATTTGGTTTTTGACTCGCCCGATCCGAGAATATTCTAATAGCGCATTAATCAACCCTTCCATGCGATGAACGCGCCCTCTGAGAAGCTGCATTTGGTGTCTAGTTTCATCAGTAATAACATCTTCAAGATCTTCTTCTATCCAGTTAGACAAATTAGCGATCGCTCTTAACGGTGCTTTCAAATCATGTGAAGTAACATAAGCAAATTGGTCAAGTTCTTGGTTACGCTTCTCTAAAATAGCGTTAGTTTTCGCCAAAACTGCTGCCATTTTAGCTAATTCATCTGCCCGTAACTTAATAGCTGCTAACGCTTGCTCTTTTTCTGCCTCTGCTTGCTTTTGTTGAGTAATATCAACCATCAAACCGCGCAGTTTTTGCACTTCTCCATCTGAATTTCGCACAAGATAAGCGCGATCGCGTAACCACACAACCCGCCCATCCTGAGCAATACAGCGATACTCAAACTCATGATCTCGACCAGCAAGTGTTTCTTGACTACAAAAATTTGTCACCCATTCTCGATCTTCAGGATGAATCAAACTTGCCCAAAACTTAGGCTGCGTTAACCAACTTACAACTGAATAACCTAGAATATTTTCTGCACTCTGACTTACAAATGAAAACTTTAGCGTAACCGGATCGCACTCCCAAACAATTGCATCAACTAACCCATTAACTAAATCTTGATAGCGTTGTTGTGCAGCTTCAGCTTCACTACGCGCTTGCTGTTCTAATATTAATAATTCATCTTTCTTGATATTCGCTGCTGCTAACTGAGTTGTGCGTTCAGCTACTCGTTGTTCTAGTTCAGCATTAAAAGTGCGAATTTCCAACTCAGCTTGTTTGAGTTCAGTAATATCTCTACTAACAATCAACACATATTCTGTAAAACCTTCGGAATTTAATTCTGGAACAACGCGAGATTGATAAGTACGCAACCCCTCAAGTGTCAAACCCTCAAATTCTATTTCTTGTTCTTCATTTGTTTCAAAGACTTGATGCAAAGTTGTTTCCCAAATTTCACATAAATCTGGTGGCGAACCTAATTCTCTAAAATTTTTACCAATAAAACTTGCTGCTGACATACCCGTTGTGCGTTCCACTTCCGCATTCACATAGACATAGCGGAGATCGCGATCGCAACGCAGAACTACATCAGGTGTATTATCTAAAAGTGTTTTAAATTCCTGTTCCCGTCGCCTTAGCGTCTCTTCGATCTGCTTAGAAGCTGTGATGTCACGTGCTACTGCATACACCAAATTTTCTTCTACTACTGGAAATGCTGCCCAAGATAGCCACTTAAATGAGCCATCCTTACAAATATAGCGATTTTGGAAGTAAAAAGTCGGTTGACCTGTTGCCAAACTTTCCAAGTCAGCGAGGGTTGCAGCTTGATCTTCAGGATGCACAAAATTAATCCAAGGTTGGCTTAATAGTTCTTCCTTGGTATATCCCAAGGTTGTTTCAAACGCTGGATTTATACGTTGAAAATAGCCATCGAGTCTAGCAGTACAAAGTAAATCAATTGAAAGATTAAAAAAGCGATCGCGTTCTGCTTCTATTTGTTTGCTTTCAGTTTTTTGTTGAGAGGCATCTACCCAAAGATTGGTTTCTGCTGAATCTTCTTGAGAAGCAATTGCCGTATAAGTTCCCACCCACTCCACTACATCGCCTGCCACTACTGGGGATGCTTGCGCTTTAAACCACTGATAAGTTCCTGTTGCACCTAATAAGCGTAAATTAGATGAATAACTTTGCCGATCTGTGCTTGTTTGCTCCTTAGCACAGATCAGGCGATCGCGATCTTCTGGATGAATCGCCTTCAAGAAACCCCAATCTAATGATTCCGCGATCCCTAAGCCGCTATACTCATACCAACGAGGGTTAAAATCGATCATTGAACCATCAGCATTAGCAATCCATGCTATTTCTGACACGGTTGCCATTAATTGACGCTGGCGGGAAGAGCTAATTGCTAAACAACGCTCAAGCCGATCTATTTGCTGGTGTAATCCTTGAATTTCACCTGCGTCAACTATAGAGGGGTCGTGGTTGAAAAATGTACTCATCTGATCAACTTAACTGAATTATGCCAACTTTCGATGGCAGCAGAGGAAAGCAAAGCAAGCTTGGGCAACCTACCAATGGTACAATCACACTAGCTATATCAAAAAGAGCGATCGCTCTTTGTGTATATTCCTTAAAGATTAATTTCTGGAAATAAACAACCGTAATTAATCTTGGCTCGTCTCAAGGCAATAAGAGCGTTTTTTGGATCATAAGTTGATGCTAATAGCAAGATTCGCGCAAAATGTATCTCTTTGAATTTATCCAATCAGCCAAAACTAATTCAACTGCCAATGGGTGGACTTGATTTAACGTAATTGCCAAAAGCTTATACACTCTATTTAAAAAGTTTTTGAATCGGAAAGCGTGGAACATTGACTATGAGTACAATTCGAGTAGCCCTGATTGAAGACCACGATTTAACGCGGGTTGGCATTAGAACAGCTTTGCAACAGCGTGGCGAGATTGAATTTGTTGGCGAAGCTGCCAATGGTTCAGAAGGTCTAAAATTGCTGGAAACCTCTAAACCTGACGTTGCCATTGTTGATATTGGCTTGCCAGATATAGATGGGATTGAATTAACTCGGCAATTTAAAAAATTCAAGGAAAGCAACGAAGATACACCAACAAAAATTTTGGTGTTGACATTACAAGACAACGAAGATGCGGTTCTAGCTGCCTTTGCTGCTGGTGCAGACTCCTACTGCATGAAAAATATCAGCTTTGATAACTTGCTAGAAGCTTTGCAAGTAACTAACGAAGGCAATGCTTGGATCGATCCAGCTATAGCTCGTATTGTCCTCAAACAGACAAAAAGTACCCAGCAATCAGCAGAACCCGCCGTTTTAAATAAAACAGTTACGATCAATGCTTCTGAGCCAGAATACAGTCAGTTAATCGAAGCTTATCCCCTCACAGAACGGGAATTAGAAGTTTTACAACTGATTGTTGAAGGTTGCAGCAATGCCACAATTGCTGAGAAGTTATTCATCACCGTCGGAACTGTTAAAACTCATGTCCGCAACATCTTAAACAAGCTCTGTGCTGATGACCGTACTCAAGCTGCTGTACGTGCATTAAGATCTGGCTTGGTTGGATAAATTATTTGGGAATGCCTTAAATTAGGGCATTTTCAACTTTGATTGACTCGCACAAAGCAAAAAAACAGTGCCGTACTATAGCAGCAAGGGCTTGTATAGTCAAGCCCTAAATTATATAAACATACCTAATAAATCTTCCTGAAAATACAGAAACTGTCAGTCTCGTCTTCGTCGTGGTATAGGTCGGTAATAGTTAATTGATAATTGTTAATTGTTAATTGTTCATTGTTCATTGTTTTTGAGCAATATGGAAAGGGAGCGATCGCATGAGTCAGGCAGATCAAAAAAAACTCAAGTTGATGGTAGTTGATGACGAGCCAGACAACTTGGATTTGCTATATCGTACCTTTAGGCGTGAGTTTCACGTATACAAAGCTGATAGCGGTTTGAAAGCTTTGCAAGTGCTAGAAACTTCAGGGGAAATGGCTGTGATTATTTCCGATCAGCGTATGCCCCAAATGAACGGCACAGAATTTTTGGGTAAAACAGTTGAGCGGTTTCCAGAGACAATTCGGATCTTGTTAACTGGTTATACCGATGTTGATGATTTGGTAGATGCAATTAACTCAGGCAAGGTGTTTAAATACATCACCAAACCTTGGAACCCAGATAAATTAAAAGCTATTGTCCAACAAGCAGCAGAAACTTACAAAGTCTTAAAGCGCAGGACAGATGAACTGCGGCGAGCGCTCCAGAGAGAATCTTTATTTAATGCTGTCACAACTGCGATTCGGGAGTCATTAGACTATCGCAGTATGCTGCAAACAATTGTGAATACAATTGGTCAAACCTTTAAAGCAACAGGTTGTATTTTAAGACCAGTAGAAAGCGATCGCATCACCCCAGAGGCTTTTTCCTTCTATGCACCAGACGCGACAGGGACTGAACTACCTTCCCAAGCAGAAGTGCAGATGCAAGACGTATTGGGAAAAACCCAAACACAAATTATTCACATTGAGGACAACGACAACCAATATACTCAGCTAATTGTCCCCCTAATTTATCAGCAGCAACTACTGGCAGTTTTGTTTATTTATCAGTACGTTAACTCTCCTCCTTGGTCGCCAGAAGAAGTACAACTAATAGAAGGTGTCACAGAGCAAGCTGCCCTAGCTATTTCCCAAGCCAAACTTTATCAGCGTACCCAAGAGCAAGCCGAGCAAATGTTAGCTGAACTAGCAGTAGCTCGTCAAATTCAAAATAACCTGCTACGTCAAAGTTGGCCCGAAGTTGAAGGTTTGCGAGTGCAAGCTTGTTGTTACGCTGCTAGAGAAGTTGGCGGTGATTTCTTTGAAGTTTATTTCCATCCCCAAGGCGATATTTGGTTAGCTGTAGGCGATGTATCAGGTAAAGGAGTACCAGCAGCATTATTTATGGCAAGCGCCATTTCTGTCTTGCGACGGGAACTAGCTCAAGAAATATCTCCAGAGCCAGATGTAGTGATGCAAAATCTCAACGCCATTATGTCTGACGATTTAGTTAGCAACAACTGCTTTATTACAATGGTGCTGGTGCGTTATACCCCAACCACAAACGAGTTAGCTTATGCTAATGCTGGTCACATTTACCCTTTGATTTGGTCTCACCAAACAGTAGTTCAACAAAAGGATTCCTCACAATGTGTTAAAGTTGAACCCGATTTTCTGAAGGTGCGAAGTATTCCCTTGGGGATTTTACCGATATGGAAACGAGCAGTGGGACATATAATATTAAATTCCGGTGAAATCTTCCTCTTGACTAGCGATGGTATTACTGAAGCAACAATTACTGAGCCGATAGCATTGGCAGCAGGAGAGCAAACTTGCACTGAACTAAGTACTGGTTCAATGCTCAAACAAGAGGGACTTTGGGAACTATTAATTCAAGAGCCAATAACTTTTAATTTGAACAATCTATTAGCTCGCCTACGAGAACATACCAATAACATTCAGGAAGACGATCAAACTATACTTTCTTTAGAGGTTTTTTAAGTGAATATGAAAACAGAGTTACATATACCTAGCGATTTAAAGTTTTTAGCAATTGTCGAACACTGGCTGTTAGGAAGTTTGGAAGCTGAACTAGGTGAAACTGTTGATTGGACACGCCAAGCAAATCGTTTAAGATTAGTTTTAGTAGAAGCATACTCAAACGTAGTGCGCCACGCCCATAAAAACCAACCGAATTTACCTGTATTAATTCGTTTAGAGTTAAAAGACCGTGACCTTGCCTTAGAAATTTGGGATCATGGCAAAGGATTTGATCTTTCTACATATCTACCACCAAATCCTGATGATAAGCAGGAAAATGGCTATGGCTGGTTAATTATGAATCGGTTAATGGATCGAGTAGAATACCGTTTACAAGTAAATGGGCGCAACTGTCTAAAGCTAGAAGCAAATTTGCCCGAAGCACCAAAATCTTCTAACTCATCGCTCAATTAACATCTACATTTATTTGTCTATAAAAATTGTAGGTTGGGTTAAGCGTAGCGAAACCCAACAACAAGATGATATTACGCCTCATCTTATAAGAGTTTTAAATTGACACTCTCACCGTCAAGCTTGCGCTCTCTTCGGGAGATTCTTGCTTCACTGAGAATTGCTTTTTAACACAAGTGTTAACGAGTCTTACATCCTCTCCACAAGCTTGAAATTCGGTATGCCCTACCGTATTTGACCGTATTCTCAAGCCTTCTTCCCTAATATTCCTTGCTGCATTTTCGTCACGATCATGTTGAGTTTGACAACTCGGACAACCCCATTCACGGATGTTTAAATTTAAGGAATTGTTCTTAAACTTGCAGCA
>JBARVL010000436.1:0-3326 GCA_049646245.1 Crinalium sp.
AACAACTTAACCCTAGCTTCACCAGCATTATCAGCTAAATCAGCAAACTCCACCAACCGTTTTAACTCCTTGCGTAACAAATTGCGTTCTACCTCCAAAGTTTCTCGATCCAACTCTGGCGGTAGTACAATCATGTCAAATAAACTAGCTCTTTCCTTACCAGGATGAGGGCGTAAAACTCTACCGCGACGCTGAATAAACTGACGCGGATTTCCACTACTAGCTAAAATTACAGCATTTTGAATAGCAGGAATATCCACCCCTTCATCTAAACAGCGAATTGCAACTAAACCCTGCAACTCCCCACATTCAAATTGGCGACGTAATTCTTCCCTTTCATCTAAAGGAGTTTCCGCCGTGTAAGTGCTAACTCTGTAACCTAAATCAGTCCCCAAAATTCTAGTTACTGCTTTGAGTTGGCGTGTACTTTCAGAAGATCCATCACCACAATAAAATAAAGTATGGCTAGTTTCCATGCGCCTCTTCATTAAATTATGCAAAGCTGTTAATTTGTTAGCAGCAGCACCAATTAATCTCGCCCGTTGCATTAATAACGGCTTCAAATCTTGATCGTCGCTTTCTATCCCAACAGCTTGCGCGTCTCGATCGCGAAATAGCAGTATCCGCCCAATATTTTTAGTTAATTTAATATAGGTACGACTTTCCGTTTCTGTTAATTCTACCAAAATGGGGTAGTAAAGGTAATGTACCAGCGCATTTTGTTGAATCGCATCTTTCAGGGTAAATTCTGGTTGTAAAACCGCACCAAAATAATCAAATAAAGATTGCGTACCGTCTTCATCAAAATATCTTTCTGGTGTAGCAGAAAGTGCTAACCTCAATCCGATATTACGTGGTAAACTTTCTTCTCGACGCTTTGCACCTAAATTATGAGCTTCATCTCCTACAATTAAAGTTTTATCGGGAAAATACTTTAACTGAGATTGCAACCCCTCACTGCTTAAGCTGTCGTTGGTAGTAATAACAGTGATAAAAGGTTGATTACCGGAATGTAGATTATATAGTTGCGTAGAAAGTTGCGTTTGCCATTTGCGGACATCTTCAAAAGCAAGAATTGGTTGTAAGTTAAATTTTTCGCATTCACGCGCCCATTGGGTGACAAGATGACGAAAAGGACAAACAACGAGTAAGACTTGCAAACCGATTTTTTGGTAAAGTTGAGATGCGATCGCCAATGCTGTGATAGTCTTACCGCTACCAGTCGCCATTTTCAGCGTACCGCGTCCGTTATTCGCAAACCAGTTAGCGATCGCTTGTTTCTGATATTCTCGTAGTTGAATCTCATCTGGTATCCTTGGACATCCAGGTGGTGGTTGCTTCCCTTCGGAGTTAACAAAGTAAGTACCTTTAGATGCAGCTACAGCTAAAAATTTATTTATCGGTTGTAAAGGATAATCTGTTGTATATAAATTCTGCTTTGTATCGCTAGGCGTGATGCCTATAGTCTCAACTTTATAAATACCCTTCACAAGCCTTGCGTCCCTGATATTTAAGCTGTTGGAATTATTTTAGTGTGTATTGTGGGTGGAAGTGCGATCCAACTTTTGATTTTAAGTTAATTGTTTGGCAAATAGGCAACTTAGGAGCAGGGACGCGAGGGTGCAGGGGAGAAAAGTCTAGATTTGTTTACAATTCGACATCTTCATAAATTTCTGCCATCGTCATTTCTAACCCTACAGATACTAAATTCAGCACATCCCCCTCACCTAAAGTTTTCACACTCCAGTTACCTTGATCATCTTTGCGGTAAATCTCGACCTTAATTTTTTCTTGATCAACTAGCAGATATTCTTGCAGACTTTCTAATTGCCGATAATTGAGTAATTTTTCGTTACGGTCTACCCTGGCTGTACTTGGGGAAATTACTTCTACAATTAAACAGGGACGGGTTTTGAAATATTTTTCTATATCTTGGGAATCACAAGTTACTGATATATCTGGGTAATAAAAGATATCCAGCAGTTTAATTTTGACTTTCATATCTGATGAAAAAACCCGACAGCCACTCCCCCTTAAATGTGTGCGTAGTCGGACATAGATATTTCCAGAGATGATGTCATGTGCCTCACTTGCTCCCGCCATCGCATAAACTTGACCTGCTATATACTCATGGCGGATATCGCACTTTAGTTCTAGTTGCAGGTATTCGTCAATAGTAATGTTAGATAATTGGGATTGAGCAAACATAGCTATTTTTTATTGATAAAAAAATGCTTTTAGTCAATTTGATGACTAAGAGTTTCAGAAATATTGAATGTCCGCGCCCTATCTGCCTACAGCTATATTAGCAATATTAATCTCTTCCCACTAAAAGATTACCGATCATATTCTTCTTCTTCCTTAGCGTCCTTGGTGTCTTGGCGGTTTTTAAAATAGGTATTCGCCATCGCGGGAAGGGAGTAATCTCTTTACAGTCTACGATTATAAAATAATTTAGTACATTTGTTCTACAAAAAAGTCATCACACAGGATTTTACGATGCCCACTATCTAGCACGCTTCAGAACGCATGGCAACCAAATTGTGGACAGCAGACAAAGGGATAACAAATTTATCAACGGAGAGGGTGGGATTTGAACCCACGGAACCCTTGCGAGTTCAGCAGATTTCAAGTCTGCCGCATTCGACCACTCTGCCACCTCTCCAGGCGCATTTTTAATCATACCAAGCTTATAGCGTTTCTGGCTAGTCTTTTTTAGCAATTAGCTGTTAGCAGTCCCAGTTATATAGATGGAACAACTTCAGTACTACGGCGATAAAGAATTTCAGAAGATGCGATCGCAAACTCTTGATCAACCCAAACCAAAGACGCTTCTGTGACAACACCACCTTCTAAAGATACAAGGGAAAAGTTACGCAGACGGTTATTTTCAGTGGCGATAATTCTCGGTACACGCGCCGCATTTAAATAAACGGTTTCCTCTGGACTGATATATATAGATGTCCGCAAACGTTCCTTGGTATGCCTTAGTTTATGGTGCATATGACCAAATGTAACTAAAGCAACGTTTTTACCAAAATTGCGAGTTTGCGCGATCGCTTCCTCCAAATCTGGATCTCCAAAATCTCCCCCCAATGGTTCCCAATCTTTCCCACAAGGATCTTCTGCATGGTCGCCTAAACCTGTAGGTCCATTGTGACCTAAAAAGATTACCGTATCATAAGCCGCACTTTTCGCCGCCCCTAAAATGCGCTTGGTAGACTCTTCAATACTTGCTACACCAAAGCGTTCTTGATAAAAATCTTTATACTTCCATTTAGAACCACCCCAACTAAAAGGACGACTTCCCACAACGGTTAACTTAA
>JBARVL010000437.1:0-2245 GCA_049646245.1 Crinalium sp.
GAATTTGTCCCTTTAAAATTTCAGAAGATGAACGCAATATCCAGCGACAAGCATTTGCGGGAATGTTATGGAGTAAACAGTTTTACTACTACGTTGTCCAAGAATGGATTGATGGTGATCCAGCTAAACCTGTGCCACCTTCTGAACGCAAACAAGGCAGAAATGTAGACTGGCAACACTTGTTTAATGAAGATATTATATCCATGCCCGACAAGTGGGAATATCCTTGGTATGCAGCCTGGGATTTAGCTTTTCATTTAGTTCCCTTGGCAATGATCGATCCAGACTTTGCCAAACAACAACTAGATAGATTAACCCGCGAATGGTATATGCACCCAAACGGTCAAATTCCGGCTTATGAATGGGCATTCAGCGATGTTAATCCGCCTGTTCACGCTTGGGCAGCAATGCGAGTTTACCAGATTGAGAAAAAAATGTATGGTCGTTGCGATCGCCAATTTTTAGAACGAGTATTTCAAAAACTACTACTTAATTTTACTTGGTGGGTAAATCGCAAAGATGCTGACGGCAACAACGTCTTTCAAGGGGGATTTTTAGGCTTAGATAACATTGGCGTATTTGATCGTAGCGCCCCTCTGCCAGGGGGTGGACATATTTCTCAAGCTGACGGCACAAGTTGGATGGGGATGTATTGCCTTAACCTGTTAGCAATTGCCCTAGAATTAGCAATTGAACTACCAGTTTATGAAGATATCGCCAGCAAATTTTTTGAGCATTTTCTTTATATTGCTGATGCTATCAATCATCTAGGTAGCGATCGCACTGAACTATGGGATGAAACAGAAGGTTTCTTCTATGACGTACTACATTGTTCTAGTAAGGAGCGACAGCGCGTCAAAGTACGCTCAATGGTAGGGTTAATACCTTTATTTGCTATTACTACTATCGAACCAGAAACTCTTTCAAAACTTCCCAACTTTAAACGACGGTTAGAGTGGTTTATTCGTAATCGCCCAGAATTAAAGCAAAATGTAGCCTGCATGGAAACTCCAGGCGTAGGAGAAAAACGGTTGCTATCAATTGTAAATAGTGACAAACTCCGCCGGATTTTACAAAAAATGCTGGATGAAAGCGAGTTTTTGAGCGAGTATGGAATTCGGGCAATCTCCCGCTACCATGCTGAACATCCTTATATATTACACATCGACGGTCAAGAATACCGCGTAGATTACGAACCAGGCGAATCTAGCACCGCAATGTTTGGTGGCAATTCTAACTGGCGCGGTCCAATTTGGTTCCCAGTCAATTATTTAATTATTGAGTCACTGCAAAAGTTTCATTTTTATCTGGGTGATAAATTTAAAATTGAGTGTCCCACCAATTCCGGTAAAATGCTCAATCTTTGGGAAGTTGCAGCAGAATTATCTCGCCGACAAATTGCAATTTTTCTTAAAGATGCGTCAGGACGGCGACCAGTTTATAGTGATGCAGAAATGTTTCAAAACCATCCTGATTGGAGTGATTTGATTTTATTTTACGAATATTTTCATGGCGATCGCGGTAGTGGAATCGGTGCTTCTCACCAAACAGGTTGGACTGGTTTAGTAGCTAAATTAATTCAGCAGTGTGGGGAGTATAAATAGAAGGAGCTAAAGATCCCCCCTGCCCCCCTTTTTAAGGGGGGAAGCTCAAAGTCCCCCTTTTTAAGGGGGATTTAGGGGGATCTCTGCGTAAGTCAATTTGTAGGTTGGGTTAAGCGCAGCGCAACCCAACGCAAACCCTTGTAAATGTTGGGTTTAACTTCGTTCTACCCAACCTACGTTTATCTATAAAATCATAGTGCTGCACTTATAACTGTCCTGTTGTACTGTACTTTAGCTCCTTGTACTAGCAACTTTTCGGAATGTTCTCACCTCATTCATTAACATTCCGAATACTTCCATCAGGCATGATGGTTTCAAAGAAATAGACGTTTTTGAAAATAGCTTGCTCCAAATTAACTCCCAGAAAGTTAGTTCTAGTCAAGTTCGTTCCGGTAAAACGAGCATTATCCCGTACCAAAGCATTCCTAAAATCGGCATCAGTCAAATTCGCACCACTAAAATAAGTACCGTACATACTAGCACCACTGAAGTTGACCCCGCTCAAATTAGTATAGTGGAACACAGTTTCTTGGAGGTCAGCCCCACTCAAATTAGCTCCCATCAAGTTGGCTCGATCGAGACTTGCCCGCCACAAACAAATTTTTGTCAAGTTAGCCCCACTCAAATCAGCTTCAATCAGA
>JBARVL010000438.1:0-3198 GCA_049646245.1 Crinalium sp.
TAAATTATCTTGTATGATCCCCATCGTTGCCAAAAATAAAATCTAGAAAGGTTAAAACCGCACGAGTCGCTTATATCTCAGGGAACCAAGCCACTGAGTTTTACGCTTACCGGATGTTCCTATAAACGATAATGACTACAAATTCTAATTTGAATAGACCACAGACGACAGTTGTTTTAGCAATGAGTGCTGATGGTAAAATTTCGGATGTGCAAAGCTCTCCGGCTGGGTTTGGTTCCCCTAATGATAAGGCACATCTAGAACAACAAGTAGCCTTTTCTGATGCTATTATATTTGGTGCTAACACTCTGCGTTCTGGTGGTACTGCAATGCGAGTTGTTAATCCTGAGTTGCTCCTCCAACGAGAATATGACGGGAAACCACCGCAACCAATCCAAATTGTTTGCTCTCGCGGTGGCAATATTGATCCAGAGTTGAAATTCTTTGAGCAACCGATACCGCGTTGGTTACTAACTACGAGTACTGGTGCGAAAGACTGGCAAGAAGGCTCAAAGTTTGAAAAGATTTTAGTATTCGATATACCAGAGGGAGAGATTAACTGGGTTAAGGCTTTGGAAGAATTGAAAAAGCTAGGTTTGCACCACTTAGCTGTCTTAGGTGGTGGTCAAGTGGTAGCATCTATGCTAGAAGCAGATTTGATTGATGAATTTTGGCTAACTGTTTGCCCATTGATTTTCGGTGGAACTACTGCACCAACCCCAGTTGCAGGTGCAGGATTTTCTACGGAAATGGCTCCACGCTTAGAATTACTTAGTGCTAAGACTATTGACCAGGAAGTGTTTCTGCATTACCGCTTAAAACGCCAATAAAATTAGATTACCAGTCGCCAGCCCTTAAAAAAGTTTGAGCAGAGGGGCAGAGGGGCAGAGGAGTAGGGGGAATTCAAAAATTACATCTAATATTTAATTAGGTTGACTGTACTTAAAGCTAATTGATAATTGTTAATTGTTAATCGTTAATTGATCACAATGGTGGAACAAATTAAGCCGCGCTACTCTGTTGATTGGATTAATAATATTGCGGAAGTCCCCCAAGGTGAGTGGGATGCCCTCGCACTGGCTCTAAAAACGCCGTTTTTGGAATGGGAATGGTTGCACTGTATAGAAAAGTCTGGCAGTACGACTGCCCAAAGTGGTTGGCTACCCAATCATTTAGTAGTGTGGCGAGATAGACAGTTAGTTGCGGCTGCACCACTTTATATTAAGGGTCATAGTTACGGGGAATTTGTTTTTGACCATCAGTGGGCAGATTTAGCCCATCGCTTAGGGGTGCAGTATTATCCAAAACTGCTGGGAATGGCTCCATTTACGCCTGCTGAGGGGTATCGGTTTTTAATTGCCCCTGGAGAAAATGAGGATGAGTTAACAGAGTTAATGATAGGGGCGATCGATCATTTTTGCGATCGCCACCGTATCTCTGGCTGTCATTTCTTATATGTTGACCCAGAATGGCGACCTGTTTTAGAACGTCATGGCTTTAGTAGTTGGCTACACCATAACTATATTTGGGAAAATTCTGGATTTAATACTTTTGAGGATTATTTGGGTGTATTTAATTCTAACCAACGTCGCAATATTAAAAGAGAACGCAAAGCGGTAGAAAATGCTGGTTTACAAATGAAAACTTTAACAGGAGAGGAAATTCCTAAGCATTTGTTTCCTTTAATGTATAGTTTCTATGCTGATACTTGCGATAAATTTGGTTGGTGGGGTAGTAAGTATTTAACAAAAAGATTTTTTGAATTGTTATATCCGAAATATTGTCATCGGGTGTTATTTGCGGCGGCGTATCATCAGGGAGATAGCCATAAACCGATAGGAATGTCTTTTTGTATTACTAAAGGCGATCGCTTGTATGGGCGTTATTGGGGAAGCTTTCAGGAAATTGATAGTTTACACTTTGATGCTTGTTATTATACTCCGATTGAATGGGCGATCGCACACGGTATCCAAACTTTTGATCCTGGCGCAGGTGGACGACATAAAAAACGTCGTGGTTTCCCTGCAACACCTAACCACAGTTTGCATCGGTTTTATAACCCACGTTTAGGAAAAATTCTTAAATCTTATATTCGGGAAGTCAACGAGTTAGAACAACAAGAAATTGATGCCATTAACCAAGATATCCCATTTAGTAAACGCGAAATCACCCTAATGAGTGATTCATAGCTGATTACAATACACAGATATACTCTATTAAATTAACTAACAATTAACTAATGAATATTAATGAATCTTTACCCTATAAAGGTGATATTTTAGTTGTTGATGATACCCCTGCTAACTTAACTTTACTAACTCAAGTGTTGTCAGAGCAAGGTTACAAAGTGCGGGTTGCTCCTATTGGCAAAATGGTATTGAGATCTGTACAATCAAATCCTCCCGCTTTAATTTTATTAGACATCCAAATGCCAGGGATGGATGGCTACGAGGTATGTAAACAACTCAAATCAGATCCAGACGCTCGTGATATACCTGTAATTTTTATAAGTGCTTTGGATGAAGCTATAGATAAAGTAAAAGCATTTAAAGTGGGCGGTGTAGATTATATTACCAAACCCTTTCAATCAGTGGAAGTGTTAGCTAGGGTAGAAAATCAATTACGTATACGTTCGCTGCAATTACAATTAATTGAGCAAAATGCCCAATTAGAACAAGAAATTCAACATCGCACAGAGGCAGAGGAAATCCTTTATCAATCTAGATCTTTGTTATCTAGTATATTGAATAGTTCCCTTGATGGCATAGTGGCGATGCAGTCAGTTTGGAATGAAAGGGGAAATTTAGAGGATTTTTCCTGCTTAGTAATTAATCCAGTTGCTGCCAAAATATTTGGCTATAAAAAAAAAGATTTATTCGGAAAAATGTGGCTCAAAAGTTTTTTAAAAGTTATCGATCCTCACATATTTGATTTATTAGTTCAAGTAGTGAATACAGGGGAGTCTCTAGACCATGAAATTTGTTACAGACCTGAAGATGAGGCTATTTGGTATCATTGTATAGCTGTTAAGTTAGGGGATGGATTAGCAGTTACTTTTAGAGATATAACTAGGCTCTCCCGTAGTTAGTATGCTAAATTTATAGGAAAATGCCAAAAAAGCAAAGCTCGTACTTGAAAATTGTTAAAGTTTCTAAAACCAAAACCACTACGTTTTAATAGTTTTAACTTGTTGTTAAT
>JBARVL010000439.1:0-2903 GCA_049646245.1 Crinalium sp.
CTGTTTATGTTAAAATAAATTGCGTTGGTTCCCGCAGTAGTGAGGTACACCCAATATAGTGGTAGCGACTGTAAGAAATAATGTTGGTAATTTCTGACCGTACCTCATAACAGAAGGAACTGCTGTAAATCAATTGAACGATTAACGTGGGAGCACTTGGACGAACAATTAGGAAAATTAATAAAAATTAAAAACTTCCCTAAAGATAAAAAGGTGAAACTATTTCGGGTTACTGTTTCTACCAACAGAACGGAATATGTCGTGACTAATGATTTAACTCAACAATCTACGTTGGATGTGAAAGAAAATTGCGCCCAACGTTGGAAAATTGAGGAGTTTCACCGAGGTTTAAAACAATTAACAGGTCTTGAATCTTGTCAGTGTCGCCATGCACGGATACAAAGAAACCATATCGCTTGTGCAATTTTAGTTTGGAATCACTTAAAAAAATTGGCGTATCTGACGCAGAAAACAATCTATCAATTAAAAAATGAATTGCTGTCAGATTATTTAACCCAAGAACTTAAATTTCCTTCTGTGCGGATGCAACTCGTTTGATTTTTAATCTTTTTTGGGCTGGTGATCGTTTGGATTCATTAAAGGGCGATCGCCAACTTTGATCGCACTATACATAGTGTGTCTGCGTAAGTCCTGATTATATCTACTTGAGATTGTGCGATCGCCTTGCGGCGCGCTTGCGCTATCGCAAATAGTTGGTCGCTCCAATTGTTAACGGCTTCGGTTGCTTCGGCTTTGGCACTGCTAGAAGAAGGAATGGATGAAGCTGTCTTGATAGCTTGACTAAGACTTTCCACAGTACCGCCATTGGCAATTGAGTACGCGCTCCGTAGATTAGTTGATGCGATAGCATCCGCATTCTCATTTTGTACTGGGTTGGAACCTCTACTATACTTGGCGCAAGCCTGGTTGAGCAAGTGCTGACGTAGAATGTAGAATCCCCATGCCTTCAGGCTGGGTGCGATTCGTTTCTCAGAAATGAGTAGTAATACTCAAGGATGAGAGCTTTACTAGAGTAACCCTCACAGGTTAAGTTCGCACTTTAAATCCTCTACTAATGACAACTTGATATCCATGTAGGTGAGGAAACCTAACCGAGCGCATAGCGAAGACAGTTAGGAGGAATGAGAAAAGATGAAGGATTCACCAACATTATAACTCTCCCTAGAAAACACCAAGTCCTACCGCCCTGGTGCGGGGTTGAAAGCACATAAACAACCTAAATTTTTAGGTTGCCCTCGGATGGGAGGGAGAGGTTAGCAATAGCTTCTCTCGACCCTAACGGAGTGTCAATATCCTCTACATCACTTGCAAATGTTCTGGGCATCTGTACTCCGAACGCTACCATTCTAACTGCAAGGAACAAAGACAAAGCCAACCACAAGATATGATTACTCTCAAACTTAATGGCAGCAAGATCCATAGGCACAAATCCCACTGCTGTAGCAGCTAAGGTCACATTACGGAGAGTATGCCCTTCTGCCAACCCTAAGAAGTATCCTTCCAACATAAAACCTATTGAACTGCATATAATAGCCAAGAATAGCCAAGGAACAAAAGTATCAATGTTAGAGGTAATTTCGGTGTGGTTGGTTAACAACCCAAAAACAGTATTGGGAAATAGCATACACACTCCGCCGAAAAACAGTCCTACCAGCAGAGCAGTGCCTAAAGAAACACCAGCTAAAGGTACTAACTGTTGTAAAGCTCCTTTTCCTTTAAAGATTCCGGCTAGAGTTTCTGTACCAAATCCCAGTCCTTCTACAAAATACATGCTTAAGGTCAATATCTGTATTAGCAGGGCATTTTGAGCATAAATCGTCTTTCCCATTTGCGCTCCCTGATAGTTAAACATCAAGGAGGTAAACATAATAACTAAATTGCTAATAAAGATGTTTCCATTGAGGATCAACGTAGAGCTTATAGCTAATGGGTTCCAAATTTTTCCAGCTACCGCCAGTATTTCTTGCCACTGAATTTCTCGGCAAAAAAATATCAGCCCCACCAAGAGCGATAGATATTGACTTATAGCAGAGGACGCTCCAGCACCTGTACTTTCCCAACCCAAGTGGATAATAAACAGGTAGTCAAGTAGGATTTTGACAGCACTACTAACAACAGATAACAGTATAACTAAACCATTTTTTTCCTGTCCCAGAAACCAACCTATCAGAACAAAATTGAGCAAAATCGCTGGTGCTCCCCAAATTTGGGTGTTGAAATAGGCAAGACCTGAAGATTTGATCTCCAAAGGAACATTTAGCAGAGTAAATCCCACTTCTCCTAATGGATACTGCAAGAGTACGAGCGATCCACTCAGCATTAGAGCAATTAAACCATTACGCAATGCTACCAACAACACGCCCTCTCGGTCATTTCGTCCTACTGCTTGCGCTGTTACTCCAGTAGTCCCCATTCGTAAAAAGAGTAAAGCAATGTACAGAAAGTTAAGTAGGTTTCCAGCTAGGGCGACTCCAGCTAGGTGGTTGATTTCTTTAAGATGACCCAAGAAGATGGTACTGATTAAGTTCGCTAGTGGCACCATGATATTAGACAGGACGTTAGCGAGGGCGAGTCGGAAGTAGCGGGGTACGAAGTCATATTGGCTTGGGAGAGTTAAGTTCATAGGTAGTGATAAATATGTATTGATTGCCCTTTCAAGTGGATGTGGTCAAAAGCTGTTGGTGGTTAATAAAAATGATAATCAAACTTCAGGGGGCAAACGCATCAAAATTTGGCTCAAGAACGCCGTTTTTCCGGCTCTCCCGTAGTTAGTATGCTAAATTTATAGGAAAATGCCAAAAAAGCAAAGCTCGTACTTGAAAATTGTTAAAGTTTCTAAAACCAAAACCACTACGTTTTAATAGTTTTAACTTGTTGTTAAT
>JBARVL010000440.1:0-48192 GCA_049646245.1 Crinalium sp.
GTGTTGTAAAGCATCAAATGTATGGCTTTGAATTTAGAACTAATCGAAGAATTGAAACGGCGAGTTATTTCAGATCCAATAAATTTTGACATGGATCTACCCATTCGGAAAACAAGCTGCGGAACAACAGCTTGTTTCGCCGGACACATTACTTTGATAGCTCTTGAAAAAAATGGGCGTATCGATATCGAGAGAGACAAAAAATTCTTTATCGAAAACGAGCCGATTGCAAGCATAGGAGAGCTTCAAGGCGCAGAATGGACAGACATTGAGTGGCTGGCGACAAAAGCTTTGGGTATCGAAGACTACCAAGCTAAAGACTTGTTCTTCTCAGAGCGATGGTGGGAACCCTTCAAAACTCTATACGAACAAGCACGGTTCGAGTTACACAAAGTAATCGATCCTCCCGCCTATCCTTACAGAGAAACTCCAGAAGAATATAAGGTGCGTAAAGAACGCATCCTGGAAGTAAAACGCGAAATGGCGCAGATAGCCTGCGATCAATTAGATTGTTTCGTAAAAACTAGATTTTAGTTAACTACGACTCAGGAGAAAAAATGAAAGTAAATATAGAGCCGAACTTAGCATTGTTTGAAGAGGTCAAGCGTCGGATATTAGCAGACCCAGTAAACCTTGACATGAACGCAATTATTCACGAATCAGAATGCGGAACAGTGGCTTGCATCGCAGGTCACGTTGCGCTCATCGTCTTTGAAGCTTCCGCAGATAAATGGATTACAGAACGTGCGTTAATGGCTGAAGAGGCAATTGAATCGCGTCAAGATGTAACAGATTTTGGGTGGTCTAACCTATCTTGGGCAGCTATTCGCGCACTAGGCTTACACATAGCTGATGCTTTCTGGCTGTTTCAAGTAGATGGTTGGATGGAGCCATTCAAATCCCAGTACCAATCAAGAGAAGATGAACTAAAAAAAATGAGACGGCACGGAGGACTTGAAACACAAAAAGAAAAAGTTCTAGAAATTAAACAGCAAATGGCAGAAATTACCTGTAGTAGGATAGACCATTTCATCGCGATAAGTAAATAAACCCAAGCCCAGGAACGTATTCCTGGGCTTTTTTATTAAAATGGTATATCATTGAATAATCTTTAGTGGGAACACAAATGAATCTAAACATAGAAATGTTTTCAGTTTTGAAAAAGCTGATTACAGAAGACCCCCTAAATTTCGATCTTACAACTGTTGTTCGCCCCACCGCCTGCGGAACGGTCGGCTGCCTAGCTGGACACTTAGCTGTCCACGAAAAAGGTGATGCGGAAAAAGTATGGCAAATGTACCGAAAAGATCAACAAGCTGGCTGGCACACCATCCAAGAAATAGCAATGTCTTCACTAGGGATTAAACGACAAGGTTTAGCCAAAAAGATATTCTTCTTGGAACATTGGGCGGAGCCGTTTAAATCCCAGTACAAAGAAAAGAGCGATGAACTATCAAGGCTGGAGAGTTATTTTATAGTCAGAATTGAGCTAACTCTTCGGACTAGCGACGCAGAAACAAAGAAACAGTGCGAAGAAATGAAAGCTAGAATCCTAAAAATCAAACAAGAAATGGTTCAAGTTACGTGCGATCGATTAGATTATTTCGTAGCAAACGGAGTGTAACAATTGCAAACCCAGGAATGATCTATTCCTGGGTTTTTAATAACTATTGCTATTAAATGGTGTATCATTAAATAGTAACTACCGAGTAGTCTTATGGATGTCACAAAACTAAATTTGCCCCTGTTTGAACAGCTAAAGCGAAAAATCAGAGAAGAAAGCTTTTTCTTCAGTATTGGAGACATAATTAACAGGACGGAGTGCGGAACAGTAGCGTGTGTCGCCGGACACACATACCTTATCCTCTATCCAGATCCTGAACTTGAGTACAACGCAATACCCTGGGACAAGCTGCGAGACACCGTAGCTAACGAACTAGGAATTACTGCTGCAAGGCGTTCGTATCCCGAACTCGACAAAAACTCTCTAACAGCAGGGCAGCAAGCTCAAATAAAAGCCTTGGGCTTTCGCGTAGACAACCCCTTTGAACACGCCTTCATTGATGAGCATGGGCGAGTAGGGGTGGCTCAAGTAGGGCAAGAATTGTTTATCCTGGACTACTGGTGCGAACCATTCAAGTCCCAGTACCGAGAAAAAGCGGCTGAAATAGCGCGAATCCTCGAATCCGAGACAGGTTGTGATGGTGGCGGAGATCCCGACGTAGAAGAAGACGAAGTAATGTACACACCAGACGTTATTCACGCCGCGATCGCCAACGCCCATATCAAAGAGTTAAAAAAAGAAATGGCGGAAATTACTTGCAAAAGGATTGACTATTATGCAAAAACAGGACGGTAAAAACGAAATGACCTTTAATCACAATCAGCAAGTTGCCGACCACTACAATCCAGATGAACCCGACGAAGATGA
Source organism: Crinalium sp. (assembly GCA_049646245.1). Taxonomy (GTDB): domain Bacteria; phylum Cyanobacteriota; class Cyanobacteriia; order Cyanobacteriales; family PCC-9333; genus Crinalium. The sequence continues at coordinate 2,432 of JBARVL010000440.1, forward strand.
ACCATGTCCCAAGTGTGGCGGGTTCAACATCGTACCCGACCCTGAGAATAAAACAGATTTTTTCATGTGCGTGGATTGCAGTACGGTGATTGACGAAGACAATAGCATCGTCCACCTCTAGCGCTCACAGGTACTAAAAGACCCAGGAATTATCAATTCCTGGGTCTTTTCGCTTATTCAGCCATATACCTATCGATCGCAGCGCTGATTGAGACAGCGAGATACGCTGTCACCTCTTCGTAGGATAAGTCGTCCTCAGCTTCACACAGTTGCCGAACAAAAGCTTCGTACATCATTACAGAAAATTCTACTATCTCTCTGTTGGCGTGGGGATATTTCTTGTGTACATTCTCCCGCAGCGTATCCCCGCCAGCACGAATGTCTTCATTCTCTGGAATCGTAGTTCGAGCAATTTCAAATAATCTACAAAGTCGATTATCACTTAAATCAGTACTCATTTTAATTCTTCTAAAAGTCTGTAGTAAGTAGTATATCATTAAGAAGTTACTTACAGCTAAACGCAATGACTTTGAATGTAGAGTACAAAATGAATTTAAACGTAGAATTGCTTGAGGCAGTAAAAAGACGGATAATGTCAGATCCGATGAACTTCGAGATCGGCGCGACTATCGAAAACACTGCCTGTGGAACAGTAGCGTGTGTCGCAGGACACGCCGTTCTTGAGCATTTAGGCGATGAACAAGGGTGGGAAACCTGCGGTAACAAGAAAATGATTTACGACGCAGGAGCCTGGTCAAGAACCAGGGAACTAGCGATAGAAATACTAAGAATAGATGGAAGGCAGACAGTCTGTTTCTTTTAATAGGTTGGTGTAGCCCATATCAAGGGGATTATCGTGCCAAAATAGATGAACTTCATGAACTGCTTAAGAGCCAGTTTGCTTCCATAGCCTCTGTCGCAATCAACAATCAAGGTAGAAGGAGACTCGCGGAAATACTCAAAACCGAGGAAGGTCTGAGTCTTGAGCAAGTTAATGCCAAAGACAAAATCTTTCAACTAAAAAAAGAAATGGCGGAAATTGCCTGTAGTAGAATCGACCATTTTATAGCTACAGGCGAGTAAATAAAAAAGGCGAGTAAATAAAAAAGGCGAGTAAATAAAAAAGGCGTTTACATTTTTTGGTGTAAACGCCTTTTTTATTGTCTTAAACTAGGTCGAACCGTATCATTACGAGCTTTCCTTCTTCCAGAAGGGTATTAGTCTCTCCCGTTATCGCGGAATAAGGGTGGTAGTAAATACAGTCTATGGTTTCAATATCACCATTATCATCCGTGTAACAGTTGTCACTAATTAAAATAGCATCGTCATCGACTAGCGCTCCAATCTGTTCAGGGACGACAAGCTCCCACCCGTTGCACAAATACCATTCAAACAATTCAGCGAAAGCATCAATATTTGCTTTTTTCAGCAGGTCAGCTTTCTCGTTTTCGGTAATATTGTGTTCCTCTAATTCCAGTAATATGTTTCCATCGTCTAATCGAGTTAAACGAAGGTAACTATTATCAACTAGATAGGTCATAGCTATTTTATTTGTTATCAGGATATGTTCTATTATAGTATTTACTAACGTGTCGATCAACACGTTAGTAAATGGTTTGTTGATAACATATAGGGATTGCTCAAAACGACAAACATGACAGAACCACAGACCAGGGTTATCTCTATCACACCGATTTCTATCTGTTACAAAAATCGTGCCACACGGAGTCCAAATGGATACGGCAATATCCTGGGGCAAGGTGCAATCCTGCCGTCAGGAAGAGTAGCGATAATGTGGCTAGCAGAGGAGGGGCTGGGTTCACACAGCAGCTTCTTTAATTTCAAGCACCTCGAACGCTATATAGAAAGCAGAGGGAATATAGAAGCGGTGGCAGGAGCGCAGTCGCACGACAGTTACACACTCAACTCGTTTCACCTAAGAAGCTTGGATAATACAACCATTCTCGCGGAAGGAGTGCATTTAATCAATAAGCGTTGTATCGTCTCATGGCTGCACGATCCTTTTACCGAAACCTGGTATTCCAAGATCAAGGAAATTGAAGAAGCTATCACAGAGACGGCAAAAATAGTTTGGGATAAAACCACAGACTTAAAGATTTAAGCTGTTGATGCTCTTTTGGTTTTAGAAAAATAGCATATCATTTGCTATACTAAAGTCACAAGACATCAGCAACAAGGAGTCTACAATGCCCAGAGAAGTAAAATACCCTAATATAACCGTCAAGCTAACGGGACTAGATAGCAATGCTTTCGTCTTGATGGGAGCGGTAGAATCAGGACTAAAACAAGCAAAAGTCGATCAGCAGGAAATACTAGCTTTCAAGAAAGAAGCTATGTCCAGCAGTTACGACGCTCTGATAGCTACTTGTATGCGGTGGGTAAACATAACCTAATGGAAGTGGGTTACTGATTAGCAACACGTTTGAGACAACAATATGGATCTTAATTCACGTTTCAACTTTGGTACTAGCTTCACAAAAAGCTGCAAAAACCTAGCGGGGGAAGAATGCTCTCTACGCTTCATGAGATATCCAGAAAAAATTAGAGTACAGGAAGTTGCAATGGTAGTGTCTATAAGCACTGACACTAAAGGCAAATCCTACAGAATGGCGCTAGTGCCTACAGAGGACAGCTTTTCTGTGTTTAAGCTTGTAAACGAACGAGGTGTAGAAAACTTTCCTCGTTCGTCAGTAGCGAAAAAACTAGAAGCTAAGTTCAACGAACTCAAGCACAAGCTAGAAGCTCTTTTGCGATCGCAGTACCACGAGTACGATGGGCAAGAAGCTCGGAAGCTGTGGTGGGAAATTAAAGAATCCCTGTAATCAAAAGACCCTGGAATAGTTTAATCGCTATTCCAGGGTCTTTTATTATTTATTCATAGTTAGTTATGAAGATTTCCTTGCCTTTGGTTGAGCCAACTTCACGGCTGTTACTCATTGCATACTGCAATTCCCAAGCGTGAATATGCGCTGACGAAAAGTAGTCCCTAATTGTGGGGCAGTTATCGTAACTAACAAGCCACTTGTGCGGACAATCCCCAAGAGATTCAGCAAGCCGTTCGTGTTCAAAAGACGAATGGAGATTACCTCTTTTGCCGTATAAATTGGCTTTTTTCGTAGTCAGAAAGTAGGGAGGATCGATATATAGAAATACGCTTTCTTTACTCGCTCCCAGCAACTCACCGTAATCTAAATTAGTTATTTTTACGCCATCTAAAACTTGAGACATCTTACTCAACCGTTCAATAGAAGACATGGTAAATCTAGACTCAAAAGCCGCAGGTGAAAATCCTCCAGACTCGGTTGTTCCAGAGAAAGTAATTCGATTAAGAACGAAAAACCGAGTAGCTCTCTCTAGTCCAGATAAATTTTCTAAATTTGCTTGAACCAATTCCCTATGGAGATCCTGCCCTTGGACGTTGCTTTTTCTCATCCAGGTAACTTCTCGAATCAACTCATCTAAATTAGATTGAGCATACTTCCAGAAATAATAAACTTCTGGGTTTAAATCGTTTATCCAAATCTTTAGGTCGGGGTATACCTGCTTGAGATAGATAAATACAGAACCACCACCAACGCAAGGCTCTCTGTACTCAGAAAAGGTATCGGGTAGATGTTTAGCAATACTTGCGATCGCCTTCGATTTTCCGCCTGGATAGCGCAACGGACTTTTAATCACGGTTTGATGTTTTTGTAGTACACTTTAATTAGTGTATCATTACTGAAACAATGAGTATTGCGGACGGCATTAGAAAGATTGAAAATTATCATACCGCCCTCAAACAAGAAGTCGATCCTTCTCCAACTTTATCAGTAGACGAAATTAGAAATATTTTAGCCAACTGCATAGAGATGTACTTCAAAGAAGAGGATAGGACTACTTCTTTAAAAGCAATTCCCGATCAAGTGATTGGGAAAACAAAAGAGCAGGCACTGGAATATGTAGACAACCTAGCCTTCAGGTTAGTAGTTCATACCACTGTTAGCGTAAATCAACTGTACAAACACTGTTGCTACATAATGCAAGTAGAAAAACAGGGCGCTAGCAAGTCGGAACTCTTAGGGCATTTTCTTTTACCACCTGAAAGGTTAAAAGAATTAGCTGAACAATACTTAAAACACTAACTAAACATTGGAGTGACCAAAATGGGTAGCGGCACAGTTTTCCTGACAAAGAATCAGATTTTGTCTGATATAACCAAGGGCTATCATATAGAGAAAATCAAAGACGATCCTCTATATCCCAATAAAAGCTTTTTCCTTGATTTATCTGACTGGTTTTGTATTTTTGACAAGGCATTGCACTTGGAGCATTTCGTTGAGCCAGATGCAGAGCAACTAGCCTTTTTCGACAAGGGGCGGTTTCAGTTAGAGGGAGAATTCTGCATTTGCGACAAAGCCGACTCGCTAAGACACATCAAAAACATCAAGCAAAAACGTGTCCGAGATTTGCCCTTTAATCCGAGAATACGGCTAGCACCAGTAGGTTTCTTCCCATCGTTATTTTTAAGCCAGTTTAAAGCTTATTAATCAGTAGCGTAAACAAAAAAACGAGTACCCTCAAAAGAGGTACTCGTTTTTTTGTTTACGGCTAACGGACTATCATTGACACTCTCAGGTCTAAAGACACTGAGATTCTACTGACAGGATTAGATTAAGAGTGTTATCTATATCTAAACCTCGTTATGAGAGACTACAAACACCCATTCTTATCCAATAATTTTCTATGCAGACCGCCGCACAACTACTGCTGTATTTGCGGAAAGAAAGTAAATGTCTCACCTAGCTTTAATCAAAATTACATGACTCGCGCATCGGAAAATGGAGAGAAAATTGTTGTTGGTTACATGATCTTATTCCAGGCTGTCGGCGTTAGAAGTACAGTTTTTTTAGTCTTAACTTCGTCATGTAAAACTGGTATATTTCTTAATCTTTTTTTTGTTTTTTGCTAGATATGCAGTATATACTATATACAATATACATAAAAAATATAGGTAAAAAGCAGTGCGAGTTCGGTTTAATTTCAAGTTAAAACCAAATCAAACTCAGATAATTAAAATGTCTGAGTGGTTGGTAACTTTGAGAAAACATCGTAACTATGCGTTGCGTGAAAGGGAAACTGGCTATAACACTAATAACCAAAATGCGGATACTCCAGTTAGTTATGGTTGGGGTGCATTCTGTGATTTAGAGTCTAATACTGAGTATGGCGCAAGCTGTCCTTTAACTTGTCCTGTAGTTAAACATGGTGTTATCCCTGATAATTTATCCCTTGCTCTAAAAACCAGTAAGGGTGTAGTTAAATGGGATAATTCATCTGGAATACAGATGAAGGTAACAACACAGTTACGCCATAAATATCAAAATTTTGGTGATATCAACTCAGATGTTTTACAGCGTAATGTTGCGAAGTTAGACACCGCATTTAACAACTTTTGGAAGCATGGCAGAGGATTTCCTAAATATCTGCGTAGATTAGACTCTTTTGAGTACAAACCAGGACAAGTTAACTTAATCACTAAGGGAGATACTTATGCAACTGTATATCTTCCTGGTATTGGCAACGTTAAAATATTTAATAGCAGGGACTTAAGCTTAATCGCATTAGTTAGAACCTGCACAGTTAAACGTAGTGCCGATAGTTGGTATATTTCCATGTTGGTAGAAATACCAGGAAAATTACCAGAAATTAAGGCAGAAATTAAGTCAGTTGTTGGGATTGACGTTGGCGTTAATAAGCTTGTAGCAATATCCGATGGTAGTTTTATCGAAAATATTAAAGCTACTACTAATGCTAAAACTGCTAGACGGTTGGCTATGCGTTATCGTTCAGCGAGTCGTAAAGTTAACGGTTCTAAAAATAAGACTAAGGCTTACCAAAAATTAGCCCAAATACAGCATAAACTAGCTCAAAAACGAGACGGTTATAATTGGCAAGCTGCATCGAAAATTGTTAAAACTGCTGACGCGGTTGGACGTGAAGACCTGAAGATTATCAACATGGTCAAACGTGCGAAACCTAAACATGATGGTAAGGGAGGTTATTTAAAAAACGGGGCATCTAGAAAAACTGGACTAAACAAAGTAATCCTTGATTGCGGTTGGGGTGATTTATTTAGTAAAATTGCGTGGTTGGCTACCAAATCAGGTAAACCAGTTATTGCAGTTGATCCAAAATATTCCAGTCAGGAATGCCCAAAATGCAAACATATTGACAAGAAAAATCGCAGTGGTGAAAAGTTTATCTGCACTAACTGTGGCTATACCGAACACGCTGATACAAAAGCATCAAGAACTATAGCTAAAAAAGTTGGGTTAGTTTTCCCAAAAAATGTAAAGAAAACTCTACTCCGAGACTCGGAGAAAGTTATGCCTGTGAAGATATCGTTGCCTAAGTGCAAGGAGTCCAGGAACCATGCCTATGAGCAATTGAATGTTCAATTAAGTTTGTTCAATTTAACTGATTATGCAATTGCTGACAAACGGAAATCTAGAAAATACGGCAGAAACTTCTAGAGAATCCCCGTCTCTTTAGAGCGGGGAGTGTCAAAACAAGTATAGCCTTTAAAGGCAATGCTATAATAACTTTGTTACTGAGAATAAAAATAGCCGATGAATGTACAAAACTTTGAAACGTTCGGAAAAATTTGCATAGGCACTTCACACGTTCCTGGCAAGTTCAATCTAGCCTTCATGGTTGATGAGCCGCCCGACGACTGTAAGAGCAATGAAGAATTTATGTCGCGGGTAAAATTCGTAGACATTGCCGTCACTCCCGAACAACTTCTTGCTCTAGGAGAAATAGCAACGCTCATCGGCGGCAATCCCAAGCGGGTTGAATCGTTGATTGAGTTTCAGGGAAGAATCGGTATAAAACCAAGTCCAGAAACCGTCCCGCAAAATTCCGTGCAAAGCGATCGCTGTACCGTAGCGATTATGCACTTTACAGACCCTGGGATGTACCCAACAACGATGGTGGTGGAACCCCAGGGAATTGCGAGAACGCTCCACGAAAGGGAGAATGGGTCTTACACTCGATGTCGTGTCAGAGTCAACGATGAAACATTCTTTTTCAGGCGTTTTCTGGGCGACAAAACATGGTTTACTCACGAAGTTTTCAATAGACTTCGGCAATACTATTCAGAAGAAGACATCTAACAAAATTTAAAGCCACGTCATAACGACGCGGCTTTTTTATTGCTCAAGAAACTTCGCTTAGAGCGATCGCGTTAGATGAAAGCAGTTGCCACCCTTGCTTCCGCAAATGCAAGTAAGTCGCCCACCCTTTAGAGTGAGAATCCAAGGGGAAATCTGGGACGGCGTACTCTTCAAAGTCAGGCAATCGGTAATCCTGCCACTTCTTTCTTGCGGATAGGCGCAAATGCAAAGTTTTTTCCCCATCACCGCCACTTCCACACAGCCAAGCCATCTGCTTTGCGTCCATAACATCCTCACACCTTTAAATTCCATACTATTAATCCAATTTTAATCGTTTACTTTTAAGTGTATTTACCTATTAGTATATCATTTATGCTATAATAGAAGTATCAAAGCAAATAAGGACGCTTCAAATGAAGAACGTAACCCCAGTTTTCGCACACGTAGAACACGGCAGCATCCTCAACTTCTTCGCTTCAATAAAAGAGGCTAAGAATGCGGTATTAGACGACAGTGGATATATATCCACCATCTTGCCAGGGGATATATGCACAGAAGGTGTCCAAGTACTCAATTCCAGCAATACTATTTATGCCAGGATTGGAGGGTTTGAAAAAATCTACGCTATCCCTGAATGGGTAGAAATGGTGGGAGAAGATAATTCTCGTCTTCTTTTTAATGCTATTAATACGTGGATGGAGTGGGAAAAACTCAAGAAGGAAGTATTAGCCTGATTTAACCTACAGCAAAAAGCCGCTTAGTTGTTTAACTAAGCGGCTTTTTGCTGCCCAATTAGTATATCATTATGTGTTACAATAAAGGTAAGACAAAGAAAATCATAGGATTCTAATGAAAAACTTAGACACTGTTTACGCCTATTGTATGTGCATCTCCGTCATAGGGTTTTCCCCTACACAAGCGGAGGCTCAAGAAGAGGCAGACAAATTAGAGCCAATGGACGTAGCCGACTCAATACAAAGTGGCTACGTCCTGGAAATAAAACCAGGGCAGATAGATGACAACATCTATCAAGGCTCGGAAGGGCTAAACGACTATGTTGTCTTTGAGGGACAAACCTACGTCCGTCCACAGTGGATGGAAATGGGTGCTGCCCCAAGACTGCGCCAAATAGCTACTCAAAAAATGGTGAGGAAGCTCGAAGATGCGAAAGACTCCAGAGCCGCACAACAAGCTCTGAAAGAAGTGGGGACAATCCCCTGGGAAGAACTTAAGGCAGAATTAGAGCTTTAAGTTCTTCTTAAAACAAAACCTCGACTTAATTAATTAAGTCGGGGTTTTGTTTTGGCTATTTTTTAGCTGTTTTCTTAGTTGTCTTGTTGGTCGTTTTCTTGGTTTTTTCCGCCTGTTCTTTTTTAGCTGCCTCAGATTCAAGCGTAAGTCTAAGAGTTACCGGATCTGGAACCCAGCCACAATCTATACACATCGAGGCATCCAATCCAGGTATATAGAACTTCTTGGAGCATTTAGGACATTTATCCATTGTTCACCTAGTCACCTCTAGTAAGAGAGATCGCTCTAATTCTCCTGGGATTCTACATCTTCGTCTCCGTCCTCTTCATTATCATCTGGTTCATCCGTTTCATCCCAATCCCAAGGCTCACCCTCTTCTTCCTCCCCCTCTACGGAAAAGCTAAAGCTACCTGTATCATTGGAGTCCGCTCCTGACCTACGACCCATTTTGACCTGTTTAGAAACTTGTTCCAAAGCAAGTTCAACGTCACCGTCCGTATGTCCTTCGATTTCAATCTTTAAGATTAGTGTCATTGCTAAGTAAATAGATTATTCTTATAGTATATCATTTGACAAAACAACGGAGCTAATGCAATGCAATGTAAATTCAGTTACGACCAAGAACGTGCGATCACGGTTTCCGACGAAGGAGAAATTCAGTTCTGGTATCCGCCAGAACCAGAAGAAGTTGCGAAAACGAAATCATTTATCAACAACAAAGGGGAAATGCTTTCACTTGTCCCCGACGACGGAGTAGGCTGGCAAAAAAACAAGAAAGTTGCGAAGTATTGCGAATACTATCAACTATGGATGGGCGAAGAAGATCCATCCACGTCGTTTTGTTGGGCTATCCGCCGTTGCTCGGTCAGTGGCGAAGCCAAGCTAGAGACGATCAGAGCTAGTATCAACCCTCGCGGGATGAGTGACGCAGACTTCTGGGTGGAGCAATGCAAATCTTACGTTCCTGACAGCCTAGTGGCGGACTACGTTGCTAACTCGGACTAACAATGCTATAATAGACTTAAGCGATGGAAACGGGGACGTTTCCTGTTAAACGGCATTTTCACAAGCACCGTTTATACGACACAGGTTTAGCCGCCTATACAAGCACTTTGAGTAAGTTAGAGTGTGATCAATCAGTAGAGATTGTGGCGGTTCTCACTATTGTTCTGGCACGTAATTTTCTACGATCAATTACGGTAAAACGTAAGCACTAAGCAGCTTGCGATGTCAGTTGGTAAGATTAAATAAACCAGGCGTGGATAGCCTTGAGACAATTGCAGCCCAAGGCATCAGTTCAGGGAACTGATGAATATTGAGGTCGCTTATAACTTGTAGAGTCTTCCGGTAAGGAACCTTGAAATTAATGCCTGGACTCACGCAATCTTTACACTTTAGGTTCCAGGATGATCGCCCTAAACTTGCGAAGAAGTTTAAGCGGTAAGTCACCTTCAGCGCTGAAGTTGGCGGAAGCTCGGAAACATGAATTTGTTGTCCGAGCTTTTATTTGCAAAAAAATATCCAACGTGTTGATCAACACGTTGGATATAGCAGTTCTAGCTTGAGGTACTAGATGCAACATCAGGTACATACTAGCTCACTAAAAATGGCTTTTGCGAAATCTAGCCTTGCAGCATCTTTCCAGCATCCCGTGATCGCTATCATCCAACCTTTGGGCAATTTCTATATAAAGGCAAACTGCCTCAATTCCCTCAAGGTTTTCAAGTCCGTTTAGAGCGACCGACCAATTACCACCTTCCCTGACAGTTCTAGCCAATTCTTCCGCTAAAGACTCTATCTCTGATTCAGTAATTTTTTTGGACATTATTCACAAAATAAAGTATCTAAAATTAGTATATCATTATTCCGTAGCAAGCCTATTTACGCCAATTCAAGGGATTCAGGCTAAAATTGAATTTAAGCAAAGATTTAACAACTTAATCGTAATCTCACAAGCAACAATTTTTTGAGAATGAATTGTTGCTTGATTATTTTAAGGGTAAAAACGTTATGGAATTAGGGCATATTTTTTTGGCGTACATGGCACACGGACACTGCTATCTTTGGAATCCCTGGCTAACAAGTGTCCATGTAATCAGCGATGCAGGCACGGCTTTAGCTTATTTCAGTATCTCTGCTTACCTAGCGCTAGTCGCATACAAAAATGAATCGTTATCAAAAATAAAAGTGCTGTTGTTTATTTACGGAGCTTTTATCGTCTTGTGTGGAATAAGTCATCTATTGGCTGTTATAGAGATATGGAAACCGATTTACTGGGTATCTGGGGTAGAAAAAACTGCGATGGCGTTGACAAGTATCTACGCAGCTTTTATCACACCTCCCACCGTCAGAGGTGCTTTATCTTTAGCGAAAAAACAAGCACGGGCTGAATCACTACTGCGGGAGTCCGAAGGTAGATTCCAAGCCTTTATGGATAATATTCCAATGAATATATGGATCAAAGATGCGGATCTGCGAATTATATATGCGAACAGTAGACTAAAAAAATATTTCAAAGAAGCACAACCACTGGGTAAGAAAGATGAAGAATGGCTACCTCCTAACATTGCAATAGAAACCCGCAAGAATGACCTGAAAGCGCTCGACACAGGGATGCCTGTAGAGGCAATAGAAGAAGTTCCGTTCGTAACGGAAGATGGTGTAGAAATACGGACGTGGGAAGTTTATAAATTCGTAATTGAAACTCCCGTTGACAGGTTGGTTGGCGGCTGCGGCATTGATATTACAGAACGCTTAAAGATAGTTGATGAATTACAGCGATCAAACACGGACTTGGAGCAATTTGCCTACGCAGTATCACACGATTTGCAGCAGCCCCTGCGAACTATTTCTGGATTTTCCACCCAATTACAAACAAGGCTTTTAGCCTCAAACATCTTGGATAGTGAGTCTGAAAGCTTTCTGATGCGGATAATAAGAGCAACAGATCGGATGAAGTTATTGATCAACGATTTGTTGGTTTATTCTCGAATCAATCAAGCTCAAAACTACGAATTAGTTGACGTAGAAGAAGTAGTAAAAGATGTTTTAGAAAATCTAGACGAACTAATTACAGCGACCAACACTCAGGTAATTACCACGCCTTTACCTAAAATAAACGGAGACAGAACTCAGATCAACCAATTATTCCAAAATTTAGTTGAAAACGCAATTAAATACAGATCTCCTGATCGAGATTGCATTGTTAAAATAACATCGACCAAAGTTTCTCAACGCACAAGATTTCGAGTAATCGACTTAATCACATACAGCGTTTCGGATAACGGTGTTGGAATTGAGAGAGAATTCCATGAAGTTATTTTCAATGTTTTCCAACGTCTTCATGGCAGCGAAATTACTGGCACAGGAATGGGACTTGCCGTTTGTAAGCGAATTGTCGAGGCTCACGAAGGCGCTATCGGTGTTATTTCGGAAGTTGGCGTAGGTAGTACATTTTGGTTCACGCTACGAGATTAAGTTATTCTTTCACAGGCATTTCAGGGAATTCCAATGACTAACAACAATCGCTTACCACTAATCCCACACATACTCGTCATCGACGACGTAGAAGATGACCTTGAGCTTGCGAAGATGGCTCTTAAGCAGATAAAAACGGAGTATCGCGTCACGACCTGTCAACACGGGCGAGAAGCCTTAGACATCCTAAACGACCCAAGTATTCCCTATCCAGATCTCATATTGCTTGACTGGAAAATGCCTCGGATGTCTGGACTTGATGTGCTTAAAATTCTCAAAGCCCCTAACTCGAAGCATAAACATATCCCCGTCTGCATTTTTACCACCTCAACCTCACCCATAGATATTGCACAAGCCTATGAAAACTACGCCAATGTATACATAGAAAAACCGATCAATTTTAGTGATTTAATCACTCTCCTAAATCACTCAAGCCTATACTGGCTACAAACCGCTACCCTGCTTCCTAAAAACAAGTTATAACAATGCTTAATATTTTACTAATAGAGGATAATTACGACGACGCGGAACAAACCAGGTTGCAGTTAATCAAGTCCGGTGAGCCGTTCAACATTGATCATGTTGTTAGTTTTGGGGCGGCAATTGATGCCTTAGAGAGTGGTGGCAAGACTCGATACAACATGATCTTATTGGATTTGGGGCTACCTGATCTAAAGGGTCAGGATATGCTTAACCAGGCTTTAAATACCCTCAAAAGGTACGAAATTCCTGTCACCGTTTTGACAGGGCTACAAGACCTTACGTTAATGAAGAGTGTTAAAAAAAGCGGGGTCGAATTCTTATACAAAGACGAAGTACTACTAAATAACAGTGGGCTGCTCAGTGCTTTATACTCGGTTCTTGCCACAAATCCGCACCCGAACTTATCCAGGGGAGATCAAGGCTCCCACCTAGAAACACGACTTGCTGTGCTAGAAACTAATTTTGCTAATTTAAAAAGAGATATTGAAGAACTGAAAGTCGAAAAACTATCAGCCCGTATTGCAGTAATTGAAGAAAATATCCATGAATTCAAATTCAGTCTTAAAACAATAAACGAAACAGCTTCGCAAGCCAACGCAGCGACAAATTCTAGAGTGGATCAGTTAGATAAAAATCGCAAAGAATTTGCTTTAGAAAAATACAAAGCTCAAATTCAAATAGTTTTACTTGTAGCAGGAGGCTTCGTAGCAGCGTTCCTACCTAAAATCATAGCGTTTATTCAGTTATGGATAGACAAAATTTTTTAACCCTCTGATTCTTTGGCGGGAGGGATTAAATCACTCCTATTGGGCCCTGGAAGCCAATCGGGTGTGTAAACCTCGTCTCTGGCTTCGATTCTACCTTTTATGCCTAAGCCTGCCGAAGCCATCGCCATAGCGATCGCGCCCATATCAGCAGCGGTTACACGACCTTTCTCAAACTGGCTAACTACGTAAGGGGTGATTGCAAGAACAGCGGTACACACGAAGCCCCAGAAGGTTTGACTGGAAAACAAGCTTTTCGCTTCTGCCTTAAAAGTCGAAGGTTTATTGGTATCCATTGATTTTGTCTCCTCATAAAATTAGCTAGGAAGTAAAAAAATATTCTTCTTTTTTAGTAGCCCAAGTAAACTTACCTCCCTTAAATTTTAAAGTAATCTCTGTTGAGATAACCGAATCCCTCGATTGCAAATCCCTAAACATTTCAGGTAAAAATAGTTCTTTGCATACATATAAGACTTTCTCTAATTGCTGCTGTTTAACTTCGTCCCAGTCATCAATCAATAATGATTGCGGTTTGCAATACCGCTCTCCTAACTTAGCCCAATCCATTTTTAACTTCTCTTCGTTTCTGTGCCGGATCTGAAAAGCAGGATCTCCTTTGCGTAGCAAAAGTATTACTTCCGCGATCGCTTCACCACCTTGATTTTCGCGACTAATATCTAAGGCGGTAGAAACAAACATTCGGACAACTCCAAGTAAATCTGCTTCATTACTTCTAGACTTGACTCCCTTCTGTACTATCCCGACAATCTGAGGCTGTTGTTTTTTCATTTTAAAAATTAAAGTAAAATTTACTTCAAGTAAACGCTATTGAGAAATTCCTTAGTCTTCCCAGTAGCAAGAGCATCCAGAAGTCCAATACTATTGCTAGAGAACAGTGGAAACTCCAGTGAATACCTCTGAGAAGCATTGACAGGAACAAAACTAATTTCGGTCAACAAAGAAGTCATGTAAGTCTCGTCAATTGTTACATCCACTTTTATGCTTGAAGCATCAGAAACCCACTTAGCAATTTCCTCCGTAAGATGATGAGTCCAGTAATCAACCGGAAAAGAGTTCATGGGAATAAATAAATCCATCGCTATCCCAAAATCAGGGGGATGGATTTCGCCCTTGCGGATAAGGCAAATAGATAAAATTTCGTGACTAATTCGTCGCGCTCCGCTGACAATATTAGGATATCCCAAATCGTCTGCCGCAGGCCAGGGCGACCACGTACTTTGCAGGAACACAGATTGCGGCGGCAGATTGGATCTACGGGAGGTTAGTGGCGGCATGATGTTATGAGGGAAACGTGTTGATCAACACGTTAGTTGGTTGAGCCAAAAAAATTAACCTTCTCTTCACCAAACGGTAAATTCGTCTGCAAGACAGAAAGTTCGACAATACCTCCAACCTCAGTCAAGACATCTTTGCTTAAAAAACTGGGGGTAGTAATTGCTAACAAAACTGGTATCGGAGACTTTTGGATCACCTCCAAAAGTTCCAGCGAGGTAGTAGCATCATCTACCCATTCAACCTTTGCAGCTAAGTATCCTGCCCTTGCAAGGACAGAGTATAGCTGTGCGCTTATAGCTAATTGACTATAATTCCGTTCTTTCACTTTATTAAACCAAGATACTACTTAAACCAAATTTACCAGCAATTATTTTTTCCACTTGCTGCGCCTCAGCTATAGACAAGCTAGCGTTAGCAAATCCAAAGTAACCTACCAAAGCGTTGAGCCATTGGTCAAATCCAGCGCCATTGTCCGTACCTAGCGCACCAATTGTAAAATAACGACGGCTGAAATCTTGAGCCAGTCCAAAAGTAGTATCCCCAAAATTAGCCCCGTTGAGTCGGAAATTCACCATGCCATCCCAACCTTGAATCACAGTAACAAGCGCCCAATTAGCCATCAAGTTAGTTGCGGAAGTCGCAGTATTCGTTGTGAAATAGCGATCGCCGTAGTTACCTGTATTTGCGTCAAGCATATTTATCCCAAAAGTACCGCCATTGTAGTAAAGCCAAATTCGGCATCTATCTCGGTTTGCATCGGCACTGTTCCCCTGGTTGTCGATCAACGATCCGCCAAGACTATATAAACACTGTCCTCCATGCCCACTCATAAGCTTAAGCAGCATGAACGATGTCATCCCCTTGGATGGTAAGATATTTTTCCCAGGGGTGGGTAATTTAAGATAATTGCCGACAACGTGATCAAAGCGGATTGCTGACTTAGAGTTGATCGCATTAGCAACCAAAAGAGGCTTCCTAGTATCATCGGCAGGCCCATCAGCATTACCGCTATAAGATGTCTGGTCTGTGACAGAAACTACGCGGTTACTGGCATCAACGACAGTATTCAAATCAAAATCAAAAACCGCCTTAAACTCTGGATAGATTAATTCAGGGTGTACTGCGGGATAAACGGCAGGGTCAGCACCAGTGACATAGCCATACGAACCTGTAACAGCTTTGCCGCGATCGCCATCATTAAAGGTTAACGCCCCAGATTGAAAATTAGCGGAAATTTGATTCGGCGCTGGGGCAGTATTACGATTACGCAAAATTGTCGCTGGATCGGCATAGCCTGCAATCGTAATTGAGTGTAAATTCACAGCATCTGCTTCAAATGCGGCAAAAGCTGGATCTTTCAATGTAGCGTCACTTCCATAAGGAGAAGCATTAACAATCAAGGCGGGTACTCCAGTTGCAGGGACTGTCCCACTAATAGACTGGTTTTTCAACAAAGGTTTGAGGTAGAACGAACTTTCGATGGACAAAGGTTCCCTATTGGATTTCAATACACCCTTGCAGTAAGCCTGAGTATAGTAGTCTCCAGCATTGAAAGATGGCGTAGTTGTTCCCTCGGCAAACGCAATAGACAGCCCCCCAAATTTAGGGGGAAGGGCTTGGGCATCTGCGTGTGTAGCTTTGGCTCCAGCGTTGCCCAACACCCAGTCAAGACCGTCCCACCCGTATTCTTTCCATGCTGTTGTATCTGTACCTCCTCTTCCAGCAAACAAATACCGGAGTCTGTAACCATCTAAAACTATACCGTCGCCCATGTGAAGCAAATGCTTGATAGCCCCGCCAGTATGCAAATCATTGAAAGTTGAATTTGGTACAACTGCTCCGGTAATGTCCACAAGCTTGTCTCTAAGGATCAGCTTATCTCCAATAAAGTTAATCCCGCATCCTGGCGGGTATTCGTTACTACCACCTCGAAAATCAAAGTGTTGAGCAAGTCCGTAGGTAAGTTTTCGAGGATAACCCTGTTGTCCGAAGAAAGCCCAAAAACTCCCCGTATCAGAGACATCCAAACAGCGAGGTCGGCGAATATTATCGTAATCCGGTGGGTAGCCCCAATCAGTACCCTGAGCGATCGCAATGCCCGTCGCCATTGCCCACCACGTCATTTTCACGTTATTCGTCACAGGTGAATGAACAATCAGCATCTGATCATCGAGATGCTCTGGATCTACCTTGAGGTAATTGATCTTGGTATAATCCGCAGGAGGTAGATTTGCAGAACTAAAATCCAGGGCGGCTGTCCAATCATCGCTGCAAGAAAGTCTATCCGAGAAAAAAGCAAAGACTCTATTGTTTCTACCTACGTCAACGGCGTAGCAAGGAGTAGCACTCAGTAAAGTAACTGCATTTGCGGAAATTTGAAACAATCCCGCAGTTCTACAAGCTACATAAATATTGCCACCAGGAACGCAGGCTACTTGAGCAATATCGGTAACGGGCAATGCTGGAACTGTCGTGGCATCCCAATTACTGAAATTGCCTGACATGATATCAAGCTTTGTAACACCAGTTGAATCATATTGAACAATTTCTGTATCAGAGTACCTGAGATCTTGACAAGAATTATTTGTATAATCCTTGGTTTGCCCAACGATTTGCCATCCGTGCATCCCAGGCGCAGCCGGAACCATTGGATTTCGGAATGGGGTAAAAACAAACTCATCATTCCAGGTATTTCCGGCATACCCAAAAGTAGGGCGGACGGCAATTTTGTATGTCGAAGTACCAACATTCCCTGTTGCGACAATACTGATCCTGAACATCTGCGGATACAGACTACTCCAGTTACCACTGAAGTTCGGAACGCCAGATCCAAAGGCTAGCTTTTGCGGATCATAAAAAGGCATTGTCGCGTCAGAAGAGTGACTGAATTTTACCTGGGCTGGACTACGATCAGGGGGGAAAATAGCACGGGAAGCAAGCGCGGCCCCAGCATAGTAGCCTGCCTCAACCGAATTCCCTGGATCACTAAGTCCCTGTAGAAGCAAGTTAAACAGCCTGCCGACATGAAAATCCTGTGAGAAGTTTTTTCCTAGCTTTGTTTTGAAGTAATTACCAAAAAATATTGGAGTTGTTCGACCTTCCCACCCTGCGGAGTCTTGTCCACTAAGGCTCGTTATTTCGTTGAATCCATAAAACAAATCCTTATATCCTAGATTAGCGGCAGGAGGGGAGGCGGGAGAAGTAGATGTATTGCCTATAAAGTAGAGTTGCCAATGTTGCGACGCATACCCTTGATAGCTCTTGCCGAACAAGGCTTTAAGGAAATCGCTGCTGGCGCGAGAACTAAGATTCAGTCCAGCACCTGGCGAAAGCACTACTTGAATTCGATAAAATAGCTCCAGAATATCATTAACGCCCTGGGTACAGGGCAAATCCAGCAAGGTGTAAGCGTAAGCCTGCTGGGTTTGCGGGGAAGCGTAGTTATCGTTAGAAGCAGCCGCAGTAAGAAAAATTGTGCGAAAACTCCTTACCGCACCGATAAACAGAATTCTGTTTTGGATTTGTCCATAAGGTGGGTTAGCAGCGGGGAAAATCTTGGGCGATACAACCCCAGTTGCGATAAATCCCACCGCAGCGATCGCGTCAACAAGATAATTATCCTTTCTAGGCGGGACGGTAGATGTACTAATCCCAATTCGCAACTCAGCAAATATGCCTGGGGTGAAATGTCCTCCGTACCCATAATATCGATCCCGCAGTATATGTCTTAAAGTCTCGTCTGGAATCAAATTTGATTGTTTTTGAATACTTTTTATCTCACCAGTCGTAGCATCAATTACCCTAATTTCTACTTCACCCTTAAGTTGCAATTCCATTACTTTCTCCTTGTTATAGATAAGACTAAATGACTAAGTTACTACGATTAAATATCATGGAAGTTACAGACCATTCGGCAGCGAAACTGTCAAGTTGAAGCCCCATTTCATCAACTGGCTCAGGTTCTGGAGAAACTCCACGAGCAAAAAGGTATGTGTCAACAGCCTGAGACTCAGAGCTAAAACCATCCAGAGAAGTTGCTGAAAAAGAATCTGTCGTCTCCACCGGAATTAAGGTAGTGTTAAAAGCAAATGGACTTGGAATTGATTCAGAGGAAAAAGCGTCTAAACTAGGCAGTGTTATTTGATCATCCGAAGCGATCAATAGTACTGGAATCTGCTGTTTTGACAAGAAAGCCCTATCAATTACAAAAGGCTGTCCATAAGCTATCCGTTCGCTATTTAGAGATTTGTAGACACTCCTGAAGCGATAAAAACCTGGAATTACATTGATCGTGCAATCAATTGTTTGAGATACAAGAAATTCAGCAACGTCAATATAAATACCTGTAGAATTTCTCTGCAAAACAGTGCTATAAAGATTTTCTGTATTAGCAGGTAACTTCCAATTAACGCGGACAGAATTAGGATCGCCCTGAATAAAACTCCCCTGCAAAGAAGCGGGTGGCTGAATATCGCCCCCCATATACAATGTAGTCGAAACAATATCTACAGAAATGTAGCTTAAACTAAATTCAGGGACGAGACTGGGCGCATCAGATAACGAGGTAGGGGTAGTATAAATTGTAAGCGTATCAATCTTTTCATTGATACCACTTCCAGCCGACAACTCTAAAATAATCGGCTCTTGATCTATAACAGTCCCAACCGTATCTTGAGACAGTCCGTGTACGGGAGTGTTTAAATTATTTGGCTCGTCAATAATAACCATCCTGCCCGATATCTGTCGCCACGAAACAGGAATTGCAGGGTTGTCCAAGGTAGCTTGCCCAATGATTACCCAGTCAGAGCAAATCACATATATGTCAGGGCCAGCACTGAGAATAAAGGCATCTTCTGGAATATACAACCACCTCTGCATTAAGCCTCCCAGTCAGATGTGACTGAATAATTCAACGCCAGTCCGATTGAGTCAAGCGCCATAACCTCATCTCTTTTTCTAGTCCGCGCTCCAGAGATAATGCCCGTAGCCATCCTAAATTCAGCATCCTTTTTCAGAATAGTTTGGGCAAGTTCTAGCTCAGTAATACTTCGACGACTAGATACGATCTCCTGCTTAAACCATGCAGGTACTTGAAACTCTTTGCCCTCGTCATGCAGTTTAATAATATTTTGTGCGACCTGTATTTTAATAGGCCACGAATAAGAAGCTTCTGTTTGTCGTCCTGCCACAATTGCCTTGTTACGCTCCTCCGCCTCTACGTCTATTGCGACAATTAACCTTTGCTTAATTTCTTGCAATGATTGCCCTAGACTCACACCTGCGGTAGGTATAGGTCTTTCGCCCTTGACGTAAGACGAAACACCGTTAATATAGTAATCTCCCTTCTCCCAGAAAGGGGGGACACTCACGGTTCCAGAACTGGTAGAAAGACAAGTCAGAGTTTTTTCAGGGATATAGTCAAACTCCAAAACATTTTGAATCATCCCATCAGCACTGAATACCGCATAACTCGGTTCCAAAACTAAAAATTCTTTTAAAGCAATATCCAAAGACTGATCGCCGTTGGTAATAATAATCTGTCCGTCTAGCGTATGCCTAAATCGCTTTGCCACATTAAACCAATTATTTTGCTCTTTCACTGTATCATTGCCACAGCAGCCTACGCACTAAAAAACCTCCAGACATCTATAGATGCCTGGAGGTTTAAATACCAAGATCAAGCAAGTACTGCCTGATCCTGATAGAGTGCGATCGCCTCTGCGTAAGTAACTTCGGATATTAAAAATACCCGATTACCCACCTTTTCAATAAGAAAGATTTTTTCCGCATTTTTTAACCAGCGCGAATGCGCGGCTAGCTGATCGTCTTTTTGCCACTTAACGGGGTTCCTGACCCACCAAAAGCCCTGGCTTTGAGGTGCTTTCCACAACTCTGAGCTATGGGGTTTCAGCGCCCACAAGAACGCATCGCCCTTCGGCGCTTCTTGTAATGCAATCTTATGAAAGTGGAGCCGTCTAGAACCCTCTAAATTGAGATGAGGATTTTCTCGAACAATTTGCTCCATATACTGATGTATGTTCACAATTTTTCTCCTTTGTTAATTAAAAAGCCACCTTGAATATCAAGGTGGCTTCTGCTTTTTTAGCGAGGCTTGGTTCTAGTAAACGGTTTTATCGTCCCTAGTCGGAGGGTTGGTATCCCTCCCCGTAGCTCTATGAGAGCTTTCGGTTAGCGCTACAAAAGAAGCCTTTTCAGTATTTACTGCTAACGCTTGAGGCGCAGGTAGTAAAATTTGCCATTGGGCTATTGCGGTTAATGCAGCAGCCATGAAAAAAGTTTCTTTTCGTATTTGGGCGGTCGTTTTCATTCACTCAAACCTCGTAAAGTAAAGCCAGGGACTGTTTGTAGTCCTAATCTTTTGTGTTCATAATCCTATTATAACGTTATTTGGTGACGTTTGGTGACAACTAGCATCTTTGAGGCTCCAACACCCTCCAGTCAATAGGATCGGATACGCCGATTCTGACGGGTTCCCCGCAATAATCGGCAATGTCAAAATAGCTCGTACTGTATTCACATAAACTACCATCAACCCGCCGTAGCTTATAAACATAATCTGCAATACGGCGATCACGCTCCAATAAAGAGCGCATTTTATAATATTCCTCAGAAGGCTTACCATTTCGATCAATATCCCAAGAAAGTAAGTAGTTATATCCTGCCCATTGGCAAGGCTTCCAAATCCCCCTAGATGGAAGAAGCAAATCATTTGTGTGTAAGCAAATATTTGTCAACTGGGAAGTAATAACTACGATTTTCCCAGAAGAACGCATAGCCATCATAAAAGCCATTACTTGTAAGTAATTAGCCTCGTACAAATTATTACCCAAGGGTTCCAAGAGTTGTCTTAAATCTATATCAGTTCCTGCGAATACTGGTTTAGGGGAATTGCTAGCAATAACTCTTAGGGGTTCGTCACTACCTTCCCAGAATATTTGAGCTTCGTGTCTATGTAAATTAATAGCGGCTTTTTTCAATTCCTCGTAGTAATCAAGCAAGGTTGACTTAGCTTCTTCAAAAGTACTCACCCGCAGTCGGACACTGGTATCCGTCAGGCTCAAAATTCCAGCACTGGAAGAAAAACTATCCATTATCTAAGCTCCTTGTGATGTGTATTAGCAAAATCCCGTTTGTAAATCAGTAGCAATTTTTCTAACGGTAGTGGCAACATCCGTTCCAATAAAGACAACTCTGCCTCTATTGGTTTTCTCCCATCTACCAATTCCTGAATTCGACGCTCAGTTAACCCAGAGCGATCGCTGGCTTCTTGCAAATCCTGGTTCTTCAAAAGATCGGCAATCGTCGGTAGCGTGTCAGTAGACTGAGGATTGCCATTAATAGTCATCAACGATCTAATCCAGTTTTCTACATCCCCTGGTTTAGGGGCTGGAAGCTTCATCTTGTAAGTAGTTTCCAGGATATCCATCGCTAGTCGAATAGCAGATCTTACCATTGAGCCAATCGGCTGATCTCGCTCATCCGACCATTGCAATAAGCGCGATCGCAAATCCCCTAAATCAATTGAGAGGCGATCGCGAATTTTCTCTTTGTTTTTATTTTTGTTATTTTCTGTCATACATAAACCTCTTTGTCACCAAAGTACCTTATTTCTATGCTAATAATTAAAAATGGTGACTTTTGGTGAAGTATGGGTAATACAACAAAAACTTCTTTAATTAGAATAATCCTCGATCAGCCTCAAATAGACCCTTTTTTACACTGTCAAAGATTTGCCAGAGACTCTTCCCGTAAAAAACTTTGTGCAACATTTTTGACCGAAAGTACTTTTTATAATTACGAATTTTCAACAACGTATCGCCGATGGGGACAGGATTTCGAGCTAATGCCAAATTCGGCACAAGCATTGCTCAAGATTGGACACGCACTACGAATTATCGAAGAAGACCCGTACTTAAGCAGTATTGTCGCTGAACGCCTCAAGGCAAAATGGCAGACCTCAGCCCAAAGGCTAGCAGGGTAAGGAAAGCAAACAACTTGGTGACAATTGGTGAACTTTTCATTGACGCATCCACTCGGATGCGTTTTTAATGTGGTTATGGACATCAAGGGGACACCCCAAAGACAACATGAAGACAAGCCAATCTTTGCCCACAAGATACAGAGAAAAATACGCTTAGGTTGACCGATAAGCCTCTGAAGGCGGTAAATCCTTCCTCGTATAGTCGCCCAAAGAGCAACAAAATCTTTTCTTTTACCTACCAAATAAGCGACTAACATCATGGTTTCCGCCACCAATCAGAATTATCATTCAGCCTCAGCCGTCATCGAAATAGCTCCGAAAAGAAAGCTGAAAAACGTCACTACGGTAGAACACCTACCTAATCGGCGCTTAATCAAGGAAAGATACGGCATCGCACCTAAAACACTAACCCGCTGGGTCAAAGAGTTGGAAATCAATCCCCCAGGGAACGGTGGGCTGTTCTGCGTCAAGGATGTCGAGTTGTTAGATGATTACTGGTTGGCGAAAAAAATACTTCACTACTCAACAGACGAATTTTGTAATTGGGTAATCGTACAAAAACAATCGCTAGAGTTGGTGTGTGAAGAAAGGCAGGGTTTTTCACTTTTCGATTTGATTTCCAGGCATTCCGCGTACAAAGATCACCCAATCGTCAAAGCCAAGCTAGAAAGGTTGGCGCAAACAAATAATTTAACTGAGGAACAAAACGATGGCTGATAACAAATCTGTTTCTATTGAAAAGCTAGCCCATGAACTACAAGTAATTCCCTCTGAACTCAGAGAGGCAATGCAGGTTTTGGGTTTTGAAGTGAAATCAAATAAAGGTAAATACGTCGCCAGCGGCTTAATTACCTACGATCTAATTAATGATGGCGCTGAAACTTCAGCTTTAATAGCCGGAACTGAACTGGTAGCTCTCTCGGCGCAGTATAGTCGTGGATTAAAAGAAACGGCGACATTTATTCTTAACTACAAACCAGACGTTAATTCCGCGTTACCGACGGAATCTACGATTGAAGCCGAAGAAATTGAGCTTGACGAACTCTCTGAAGAATCCAAGGAAGCTGTTTTTAACGCACGACAAGCTTTCCTGAAAAGGACTGAGCAATCCAATCGACAGCAGGGAGATTTACTGGGGTTCCTGGTTGAAGCAGACAAAATTGAAAAGATTCAACAAGGGCAAGAACGGGCATGGGAAAACCCTGTCACCCGTACAGCACTGGAAAATCTCATGGAGCAAGGAACTAACCATAGCATGAGTTCCTTGATTCAGGGAAAGCCTGGATCGGGCAAATTGAAGATGAACTCGCTGACTCAATTACTAAAACCTGTGCAGGAGAAAACGATAGAAGCCGTGACTGTGCCACACAGCACTACATCGATCTCACCGATCAAGCCAGCACTCGCCTTGGCAAATGGGTCGCAAAACGGCAACGGCAAACAGTAATCAATACAGCGGAATATGTAGCGGCGGCTAGCACTCTTGCGTCTGGAGTTGCGATCACTGTACCCGCTACTACTACTACTTTGGCGATCGCGACATACCACCCTCTTCCACCTCCCTTGTTTTGGAGGGTCGTGGGGTGGGGATTTACCGGAAGCGTAATTGGCTGCATTGGAGCGATCGCCATCATCAAGCATTTCAAGCTCAAGGTTATTTCGGGAAGGCATTAATCAGGGGGACTAGCACTACCATGTTCAAAATTAAAAAACTTGCAGAATTATTTATAGAAAAAATTGTAGATTTATCAGTTGGAATAACTTACACACAAGCGGTTAGTGCCTGTGTTGGCTGGCATACGGCAGCCGGAGTAACAATCGCGATAAATCCCGTAATACTTCTAACTGGAGTAATCGTAGGCGCGATCGCAATTCCACTAATCAGGGAAATCCATAAAAAAGATTCACTTGAGGAAAGGTTTGCTTACGCTTCAGAAAAATATCGTTATTAAAAACAATCAAGGTGTAATCACTCACTATGGATACTCGCACTCTCGCTCCATCTCAAGAAAATACTGATTCTGAAGACGAGCGTGGATATCACGAAGAATTCTTCTTCCCCCCAGGAGAAATGCCAATCAGTCTGCCAAAACATCGGAGCGGTAGTCCTTTTCCCTGGAAGTCTTACCTTCTAAATTCCTGGCTAATTAGCGGAATCATTCTTCTACTCACGACTGTTGCGGTAACAGTAGTTTCAAGTGTTCTGTCGAACAACATCGCCGAACAAGCCGCGCAACAGCAACAAGTAGATGACACCCAGGTAAACCTACAGAGAGCAGCCCAGAACCTCACTGATTCCAGTCACAAGCTGCTAGCGAACATAACCACTACAGATCTACATCCAATCTTTGCTAGCAAGCCTGGTCTACTACAAAAACTGGCTATGAACGGCGGTGGTCACAAGCGGCAGGAAATAGCGGAACTCAAGGGCGATCGCTTTAATACAAAAACTTACGGAAAGAGTGAAGACTATATCAGGCATCGCTCAATCGCCGAAGCAATGAAAATAGTAAATTCCGCTGGGGCTGGTAACGATGCCGTATTGATTTACAAAGATCCGTCAACAGGAAAACTATCTCGGCTAAGGGTCAGCCCCACTGAGTTACAAGCATCGGGAATTTTCAAGCTTCTGGAACTAGAGAATAGTTCGCGTGATGGCGCACAACATTTCGACTTAAGTGCGATCGCGCTTGACGTTGCTGCCCTACAAAACGAGAAGCAAGACTCCGTAGCTAATTATTTAGACGCTCAAATGCAAAACGGGGCTGCTGATAACATTCGCAACGTTGATCTTGAGGGGAACGAAAAAATTCCGGTTAGTGAAGCTCAACAACAGACAGAGCAAATGGTCACAGTACCCTTAGCCCCGCCACCAGAACAAAAAGCACAAATTGAGGCAGAGCCTAAGCCAAAACCTACGTCCAAATCAAAGCCTCCAGCTAAAACAAAAGCCGAAATCAATTTCTACCACGTTAATCCTCACGGATTAACAATGCCTTAAGCCTTCAGAGGTGCAAAATGCCCAATACCAACGCAGCCATCAAGTTATCCCTCGCTCCCGTAGCGTTTCTTTTAGGAATGTCTCTATATGGAGCGAGTCAAGCCCAAATAAGAATTAGACAATCCGTAGACATCTATTCCAGTCAGCAACAGGATGCCCTCTACCCTGTTCCAGAACCTGCTAAAACATTGCTGCAAACACTCGGCATAGGCATTGCAACCGTTGGAACGGCAGGATTAGTGTTTTCAGGAGTCGAAGACATCAAAAAAAAGTCGATGGGAGTCAGTCAGTTGGGAATCAACCATCACACGCTGGAAGCCGAAAATCGACAAGGGATGTCGTCAGCACCCGAAGAAGCGCCTGAATCTTTCATCCAACCTTTATTACGCAGAGATATAACCACTCCAGTCGAGCCAATACCTACCACGTCTTTCGCGCCAAAAACAACTGTTGCCGAATCAGTTGCAAACTACAAACCTACAGCATCGGTAGCCGAAGCTGCCAACGTCGTCCCGTTTGACAAATTCACTAGAGAAAGAGTAGATCCTTTTGCCGAAGTCAAGCAACTGCTAGACGAACCCGCAATCATGATTTACGGACAGCAAGGCAGTGGGAAAACATCCAAAGCTGGTTGGCTGGCAACACAAAAATTGATGCGCGGTGATTACGTCTTTGGAATCAATCTTTTGGCTCCTTATAAATTCTGGGAGGGAATCAATTTTTTCGGGAAGGGCGAAAACATTGACGATGCCACCAAGGGACTGTCAATGTTTATCGGGGAAATGAACCGCAGGTTAAGACTAAGAGGGGTTAGCGATTACAACCCTTATTCCGAGCCTCATTGGTGCTTAGTCTGCGATGAAATGACCTCGTGGGAACTAAAGATGCCAACTGATCTCATGCAGGATTTCGTAGGAATTTGTACAGAAAAACTTAGTCAAGCCAATGGGAGTGTAATCCTTGTAAGTCACGGCAACACCCTGGCTTGTATGGGTGGCAGCAAGGCTGGCAGTGGAAAGTCAGATGTACTAAAAAGACAGCTTAAGCAGGTAAAATGCGTCGCCAAAAAAGACTTGAATCCTAAACCAGGACAACGCAACCTGACTTGTGCCGGATACGCCGTCGTCGAGTGGATCGACACGCAAGAACGAGAGCAAAGGATCACTATTCCAAAAGGGATGGTTCCCCCCAATGCTCAAATAACTCCAGGTGGTCAAGTTTGGTACGACCTGACATCTCTGATACCCGCAGGATATTCAGAACTGTTCGCCGAAGAACATGATTCGTGGAGTCCAACCGTAATCTAGCGCTGAAGGGATACGCGGGTTCGACTCCCGCCAGCGCCCTTACCACAGCGATGTGGCATTTCAAAGTGAACAAGGAGTAACCTCAAATGCCCGAAAGACCTGAAAGAGACTACAACGACGTTGATGTTGACTCTCGCCAAGCCCCCCTAAACGACCATGAGCGACGTGTAAAGCATCTTAGGCACGAAATTGAGTCGAGAAAAGCTCAGTTGCGAGAAATGTCCAAAAATGTTGCGCCAAATATGGAGTCAGGCGCGATCGCGGCTATCCACACCGCCGGAACTGTACTACACCATTCCAAGCCCTGGCGACTACCGCAATCAGCCGCTTTTTGGGCAATGGGGATTGGGATGTTTACAATAGCTGGAATTGGGTGGAACTTTGGAGTGGGTCTATTTGCCGGACTTGGTAATTCCACCCCACTGCCCAACAATGCTCCGGTTTCCATGCGTTTTGGGCATGGAGTTTCCAACGTAGGCAAGCCTTTTGCAGGAACCATACTGACAGGTACGACACAAGCCGTTGACGCTGGACTACGAGTACAACTAACAGGTTCTCAGCAGCCAGTTGGTCGCAACAACTTCAGGAATACTACGCCTATCAGTGATTCCAGAAGCGTAACTTACATTCCAGCAGTTCCAGTAGTCCGTTACGCACCTCCTCAGTAACCAAACCTAATTTAGCTGTCAGCTATAAACTGACAGCTAACTCCTGAAAGCCATGCCCTGGATCGTTCTTCCTAAAAGTTCCCTACTCATCTCTGGCGCGATCGCGTCCCTACTAATTCTCGATCTGATAAAACCTGGACACAAACAGTTCGCGTTAATACCGAGTCTCAAACCCCAAGCAGTCAAGGCGACTGACGACCTTTTCGACATCGCTGTCAAAACGGGGCAGTCCCTGCAATTGCCTGAAATCGTGCCATCAGCAATTCCCTCTAGCGAACAGGAAGCACCTGCACTTAAGTCACTACCTGTATGTGCCAGCCTGCTTGACATCTACAAGAAAGGAAAGGACGGAAAACCTATATGTACTCGCCCAGGGAGATAGTAAGCTCGAAAGAACTGTTATCACAACTACCACTAGAATTTCAATACAAAGAATTAAAGGCTTACGAACTTCAAGCTGAACGACTAAAAGCAGCAAAGTCTCGCGGCAAATTCATATTATTTTTAATCAATCTTGGAATGCTAGGTGCTGTAGTCTCACCTCAGTTAAATAATTGGGCAGAAAAAAATACTCGGCTATCAACAATTTTTCCTCAAACAGCCCCTAGTTTTATAGAAACTGAATTAGAAGTCCCTGATTCGCCGCAAGCGAATTCAATTAAAGATCGAATGGCGATCGCTATCATCAATCATGCTAAACAGCGCAAATGGATAATTCGCACAGGGGCAAAAAAATACAACATCTTCTATGTGCGGGGCATCAATCCAGACGGAAAATTAAACGGTGACAAACAAAATCACTTCAACGATCTACGGATTTTAATTGAAATAATTGGCGATCGCCCACGCATAGTGGAATGGTGGAACGCCACAGCAGATCCAGGTGATTATTACATCAGAAAGCCGATGAACCCTCAAGGCACAGCCTTTATTGCCGAAGGGCAATATCGCGCTTGGCAGGTTGGTTATCACAAAGGTAGGGTACTAGCCCTCGTACAAACGGGAGGGGCTGTAACTGTTAGGCGCAGAGGCATTCCTTACACTGGATACTTTGGCATCAACCAACACAGCGGTTATGACTACGCAGTAAACAACGTGTATGACGCTAGTGCCGCTTGTTTAGCAGGCAGAACTAAAAAAGGTCACGCAAAATTTATGCGGTATATTTTGCAAGATGCTGATTACGTCAAAAACAATTCCTATATTCTCCCCACTGGAATTATTTCGGGGAAAGATTTGAAATTGTAAACTACCCACCACTGAACGGAGTACCGTTTCGGTGGGTAGTTCATAAGCCCAGAGTTTACCCGACTAAGTACCTTGAGTACTACGATTTTCAGATGAAATTAAGAAATATCGTTTTAATCAGTGCAGTCACTGCATTAACTTGCTCCGTAGCTGGCAGTAAATTTTCTTGGGATGTGTCTTCCTGGCAATGCAATTTAACTTCCCCTGGCGCTAGGCAGGTGTGCCAGTTTCAATCTTTACCAGCACTTACCAGGGGAGCGCAAAGCGGGTTTGTTATCGGGGCTGTGTTGGGAATAGGGGGTTGTATCTTTTGGGGACGCAGGCGGTACATTAGCGAAACAGGCTATATTGCACCGACTCAACCGGAAGACTTCAACTGGGACTATCTCAGTGCGGCGATCGCGGGATTTGTGGGGTTAATTGCCTTAAGCGAACCCGTTAAACACAAAGTTGCTAAAGTCGTTGACTTAAACTTCACACCGACCCCTGTAGCACTAAAGGAGTTATTTACAGCAGAAAGATCTATGGGAAACGTTGCAATTTGCACGGCTGAAGGCAACTGTGAGGCTGACGGTTCCGGCAAATACAGCCAACTGTATCATCAGGGCGGACACTCAGACCCAGCCAACAACGTATTTAATCGAGGCTTTTGTTCGGATCAATCTAACGCCCCAAGTATGGAAGAAGGTAACAGGCGCTGCGTTACTCGAATCTCTGGACGTGTCGGCATAATAACTAAAAAATTCAAAGCTGAAAATCTTGATCCAGAAAAGCACTCAGAAGCATTTATCAACGGGATAGACCAATGGAACCAGGCATCCCCCAGGGTAAGCGATCGCTTTCCGTCAGAGTACAGAAAAGCTCTCCAAAAAAACCTCCCTATTCCCCTAGCGATTGAAAACGCTAGGGTCGAAGCTTTCAGGAATAAATCTGGGGAGCTTGACGCTAGTGGACTACGAAAAGTCTGCATGAGGTGGAACCCTAGCTTACAACAACAGACTGGGATTAGCGGACTCAGTGCTAATTCAGAGGGATTTATGTCTCGATGTATTGGTTACGATCAATCCCGTCGAGCTAGAGCAATACGAGCAACAATCAAAAACTACAAGTAAAAATCATGTTCTCAAAAATCGCATCTTCTTTATTAATAACTGCGCTAGTAGGATTAAACGCCGTTCTATCTACCGCACAAAGCATCGAAATCCCTGACTGCCAACTAGATAAGTCCGAACTCAAGATGGGCTGGTTCGTTCAAGTAGGAGACATAGGGAGAGTAGAAGCAGTTAAGCACCGTCTGCCACCTGGAGCGAAGCTTAGAATTTGCCAAACAACTTGGTTCAAGAATAGCAACAACTACAAAGACGTAGTTATAGAAGTAGGCAAATTCACCAATCGTGCCAACGCCAAAAGTTTTGGGCAACGCATCCAAAAGGAAGTCACTAAGAATGTTGTAGTAAATTCAGGGCCACCGTCAGGACTATAACCCGTTAATAAACCTAGCGCCAACAAAAAACAATGCACACATACGTCACAGCCCTGATAACAGCGATCGTCCTAACAGGATGCACAGTCGCCATCTCACAACCTGAAGAAAAAGAATGGAATGTCTCGTTAA
Source organism: Crinalium sp. (assembly GCA_049646245.1). GTDB lineage: Bacteria > Cyanobacteriota > Cyanobacteriia > Cyanobacteriales > PCC-9333 > Crinalium. The sequence continues at coordinate 32,722 of JBARVL010000440.1, forward strand.
GTCTGACGGCACTGGAGTTAATGTCCAACCTGTTACTCCAGTGCCGTCAGCAAGTCCTTCACCTTACTGCCATCACAATCCGCTTCGTGTACCTCTATACGTATGCGACCCAGCTACACCTACCCCGACCCCCACTCCCACGACTACTCCAGCGCCAGCAGTTATTAAGAAAATACCCGTTCCAATTGTCACACCACAAAATTGTCCAAAGTTTCAATATCAAAAACCTGCGATCGTAATCAAAAGCTTCTCTAGCGACATTGAGTTCACCAAGCCAGTGAACATTCCCGCTTGTAGAATCCAAGTATTTTCAATTTCTACCAGCAAAAACTTAACTTTATCAGTGGATGGAGGCGGGACAGGAATTGCTATTGTAAAAGACGAAAAAGTGCTTGCGAAAAGCACTAAGAAGACGAAAGGCAAAATCACACTTCCTTTGGCTAAAAATCAATCTTTTCAAATAGAAGCTGTCTCAAGAAACGCAGAGACGTATCAAATAAGGTTTAAGTCAGAAATAAGAAAATAGCTAAATTTCCTGGAAATTTAGAAACAAAGAAAAACCCCGCAGAAAATATTCTGCGGGGTTCAGTATGTCGAAATCTATCCTTCAACCGTGAGAGGACTCCCACCACACTGTACTCAGTTGGTGGTGAGATGAATCACGGACAGGATTTTGTGGTAAAGTAACATCAGTCTTATGAACCTCCTGTAGTTGTGAAAACCAAGCAACATAATTGGGACAAGTAGTAAGGCAAAACATTCACGCTACCGTAGGGCATACGGGATTTCAAGCTTGTGGAGAGAGAGTAAGACTACTTGGTGCTTGCATCAAAAGCATTTCTCGATGAAGCAAGAATCTCCAGTTACAGCGCCAGCTTGAGGGGAGAGTGTCAATAAATGCCTTTTATTTAAAAACTGACTGAAGTAAATTTAAATAAATATAGCAGTCGCCAGGGATGTTAGGGCATTTTTTATTTTGAAACCCTTGTAAGCATTGGCTTTTAACAAAGCTGACGGTGCAGATGGCTGACAGAGGAACCGCTATAAATGCCTTTTCGCGCGAAAGCTGAACAAGATCCAAGCTTTAACTGCTTCTTAGCTTACAGATTAGTCGGTAAGCGTAAAGCTCAGTGGCTCGGTTCCCTGAGATACAAGCGACCCGCGCGGTTTTAACCGCGTTCAATCTTTCTTCCTAAAAACACTTTCGCTTTTACGCCAAGCGTGATAGCGTAAGACAGGAGGTAAAAAGATGCTAGTTTTTGAGTTCAAGGCTTACGGGAAGTTGGCGCAACTAACAGCAATAGATGATGCAATTCGGACGGCGAAGTTCATCCGCAATAGTTGTATTCGGCTATGGATGGACGTTAAAGGCACAGGTAAAAACGACTTGCAAAAACATTGTGCTGTACTTGCAGCTAACTTCCCCTTTGCTAATGAACTTAACTCAATGGCTAGACAAGCCTAGAAGTGAACGAGCGTGGTCTTCTATTTCTCGATTTTACGACAACTGCAAGAAGGGTGTCCAGGGTTTAAAAGGATATCCCCAATTTCAGAAAGATTGCCGATCAGTCGAGTACAAAACATCAGGATGGAAGCTTGCAGATAATCGCAAATCAATAACTTTTACTGACAAAAAAGGGATTGGACGATTAAAACTCAAAGGCACTCGCGATCTGCACTTCTACCAAACTGACCAAATTAAACGGGTGCGGTTGGTAAAACGTGCGGATGGTGTGTACGTTCAATTTTGTATCAATGTAGATCGTTCTGAAAACACAGAACCTACTGGTAATACAGTAGGTTTAGATGTGGGTTTAAAGGAATACTACACCGACTCCGATGGGTTGACAGTCGAAAATCCCAAATTCTTGCGTGTTGGTGAAAAGGTTCTAAAACGTTCACAGCGTCGTGTTTCTAGAAAAGTAAAAGGTTCAAAAAATAGAGGCAAAGCTAGACAGATTTTAGGTAAACGCCATCTCAAAATAAGTAGGCAATCGTATTGCACCATGCTGTTAAATTAGCGCGGTGCGTAACTCAGTCAAACGACTTGATCGCCTACGAAGATTTGAGAATTAAAAACATGGTGAAAAATCATTGTTTAGCTAAGTCCATCAATGACGCATCTTGGTATCAGTTCCGTGCTTGGATTGAGTACTTTGGAAAAGTATTTCAGCGAGTCACGGTTGCGGTTAACCCGCAATTTACAAGCTCTTATTGCTCTAGCTGCGGTGAAAACGTAAAAAAATCCCTATCTACCCGAACACACATTTGCAAATGTGGTTGCGTAATAGATAGGGATGAAAACGCTGCTAGAAATATCCTTAGTCGAGGATTGGGTACGGTAGGGCATACCGGAACCTTCGGACTAGATCCGAACAACGCTTTGGGAGATGCGACCTCTGCCCAGGCTCTCTGAAATTCTGCCTGGGTAAGTCATGTCTTTGATCAAAGAATCTCAGTGGCTTCAGCCCTGAGAGTGTCAATAATATACTGCTCACGTAATACACGCCGCATGACTTTGTTGGAGGCAGTACGGGGTAAACTTTCAACAATAACAACAGCGCGTATTTTAAATAGAGGATTGAGATTTTGCGCGATCGCTCTTTGCAATTTACTCTTTAATTCCTCTAATTGCTCAGTCAGCATTGCAGATAATACAGCATATATTACCAACTGACTAGGCCCTCCGTCTAGAGGAGAAATTGCGATCGCAGCAGTCTCGCTAATTCCCTCAACTGTATGCAAAATTCGCTCAATTTCAGTTGAACTAACCTTAATTCCTCCTAAATTCATTGTGTCATCAACTCGACCTTGAGCGCGAAAATAGCCGTTAGGTAATCTTTCTATTTGATCGCCGTGACGACGCAGAGGAGATAGGGTACTGGAGAGAGTAGGAGTATCAGCAAAATAAACTTGATGGTGATCTTTATTTAATAACTCGGTAGACAGTCCAATACTAGGAGGAATAATAAAAGCTTCCCCTTGTTCAGCCAATTGACCATCTTCGTCTAAAATAACTAAATCCAACCCTAGCGCAGGTGTGGTAAAAGTTGCAGGAGCGCATGGTTGGATGACTGTACCAGTAATATATCCTCCACCAATTTCTGTACCACCGCAATATTCAATAATTGGTTTATATCCAGCCAAAGACATTAGAAAAAGCATATCCTGTGGATTGGAGCATTCACCTGTAGAACTAAAAGCTTTAATCGCACTCCAATCTAAACCTTGCATACAGTTAGTAGTTTTCCAAATATTCACCAAACTCGGAACTAAACCTAATATATTGACACGCGCATCTTGCACAAACTGACCATATTCTCTTTCCGTAGGTGTCCCATAATAAAGTGCAATTGTAGCTTGGTTGATTAAACTAGCAAATATTAGCCAAGGTCCCATCATCCATCCTAAATTAGTTGACCATGCAACAACATCACCTTGGTGAATATCTTGATGTAAATATCCATCAACTGCACATTTAATCGGAGTCGTTTGTGTCCAAGGAATTGCTTTAGGATCTCCCGTTGTTCCAGAAGAGAATAAAATATTAGTATAATCAGAGGAATTACAGGGAACAGGATCGAAGTCTTCTTTGTAACTAAGAAAATTCTCCCAAGTTGAATCTCCCTGACGCAATTGTAAACCAAAATAATTATCAATAGATATAACAATTGCTTTGGGGGCATTAGCTTCGACAACTTTTGTATAAAGAGGTAACTTTTTACCAGCCCTTGATATAGAGTATTGAGTAAAAATTGCCTTAGCATTAGATATGCGTATGCGTGTAGCAATTTCATTAGCAGCAAAACTATCAGCAATAGAAACCACTGTGCAACCTGCTTTAATAATACCTAGATAAATAGCGACAGATTCAGCCGTCATCGGCATGGCAATAGCAATGCGATCACCTATTTCAAAACCTGCTTCTATCAAACCATTCGCAACTCTATTAGTTAAAATATTGAGTTCGCCATAAGTCCAAAAAGATAGCGAACCTCCTTCTGGTTGAAATGCGATCGCAACACTATCTTTTGGTGCTTGAAAACAACTTTCAGCAATATTAAAACTAGCACCGTTAAGCCAGTTTGCCGACTCTACATCTGAAAGATTAACAATCTGTGTATATTTTCTCCGCAAGTATATACCTATTTTTTCAATCATTAATTCCCAGAAACGGGCGCGATTTTGTACTGACCAATAATGCAATTCCCGATATGAACTAATATGTAACTCGTGCATTAAAGCAGCAATATTACTAGATTTAATCTGTTCATCAATAGGAAACCACGCTGGTGCTATTCCCTGAGTTTTATCCCAATCTGAAAAAGTAATTTTGTACAAAAGTTGATGTAGTGCAAAAGGGTAATCAGGTTTAATAAATTTTTGAGTAATAATTTGCCAACATTCCGTAGCAGGTAAACAAGACAACCATTCATTAAGCTGCGGTAGCATAGTAGCAGCTAAACTTTGATCGCAACCGCAATTAATTAAATGTTCCAGGGAAAGTTGCTTGTTCATAAACTTTTTCCTGTAAATACGTGGTTATGCGTAAGTCCTGTTTCTGCTATGGCAATTAATTCCGCGAGGATGCTTTAAATCGCTGCTTCTCCACCCACTACAACGTTTTTAATCCGCAAGCTGGGACCACCACATCCTACAGGTAAACCACTCTGACCTCCTTTACCACAGCCACCAGATTCATCCCAATAAAAATCATCTCCAATAGCTTCTATATCTGCTAATGTTTTGAAAACGTTACCAGAAAGAGTGACATCCCTGACTTGTTCGGCAAGTTTACCATTGCGGATCATCCAAGCTTCACCAGCAGTAAAGGTGAACATTTCCCCGTTAGTCATTCCTCCTAACCAATTACGAGCATAAACACCATTTTTAATCCCTGTAAATAAATCTGCGACGGGAGTAGTACCGCGCTCAATCCAAGTATTAGTCATCCGCACGATGGGGGGATAATGATAGTTAAGACAGCGAGCATTTCCTGTGGGTGTCTCACCAAGTTTGCCAGCAGTTTCGCGGGAGTGTAAACGCCCTACTAATACCCCATCTTTAATTAGTTGAGTTGTGGTAGCGGGTGTTCCTTCATCGTCGTATAAATAACTACCACGATGCCCTTCTGGTGCTGCACCATCAAATATTTGTAATTCGGCTGGACCAAATCTCCGCCCCATACTCATAACTTCTAGAATGTCAGGATTTTCATAAGCCATATCTGCCTCGGAAAGATGCCCAAAAGCTTCATGGACAAACAAACCTGTCAAAATTGGGTCAATAACTACTGTATAGGTGTTGCCTTTGACAGGAGGCAGAGATAAAGCATCTACAGCACGTAGGGCAGCACTGCGTACTTGCTCATCAAGGTTAGTTAAATCTTCAAAAGCTTTACGCGAACCGCTAGTTTCTCTACCTGTTTGCACTGTTTCTCCGTTGCGGGCAGTTGCGGCAAAGCGCATTTCCATATCTACCCAGCTTTGCTGAATGAGTGTGCCATCGGAGGTGGCAATGATGATTTTTTGGGCGCTGTCGCTATAACGTACAGAAGTTGTAGTAATTTTGGGGTCGGTAGTGCGGAGAATTTGATTGTAGCGATCGCACAATTCTTTTTTCTGGATCAAAGAAATTTCGCGAGGATCGCTGCCCGTCAACGGTAAAGCACAGACTGCTTGCACCGCTTCCACTGGTGCTAACAAGGTTTCTTCGTCACCTACTAACAAGGAGGCGGCGATCGCTTCCTCAATTCTTTCTGCTAAAGTATCTAATTGGTTAAAACTAGCAAATCCCCAACCTCCTTTATAGCAAGCTCGCACTTGCCCACCAATAGAAAGACCTTCACTCAGGCTTTCTACTTTCTCGCCTCTTAATAAGATGTCTGTTCCTTCCGCTTCTTCTAACCTAATTGCTAGATAATCAACACGGTTGCGATAACGCGCAACTAAGTCAGAAAGCAAGTCACTATAGTTAAGTAAAGTTGGCATAGGAGTAACTGTTTAATGAATTTAAGATTAAGGGCTTATATACTATCTTAAGAGGATGAGGCAAAGAACCCAAATCAAGAGAATTGTTTTTTTGCTCGCAGATGTCAGCAAATGGGCGCGCTATCAACGCAGATGGAAAAGCCAAGTTTTATGCACTTATTACTTAAAATTTAATTATATAATATTAGTTATATAATTAAATCTCTGTTTTCAGTTTTTTCAAAAAAGTTAAAATATAGTTAATCAAAATATCAATAAAGACATCTCTAATTATTAAGATTTTAATACTATAAAAGCTGTAAGAAATACCAATCAGTTATGTAATGCTATAGCCGGAGAAAATAATTGAATACCACTGAAGATCAGCAATTAAAAGCAGCGCAGCAACAAGCAGTTCATATTTTAGAAACAATTACAGATGGTTTTTGTACTCTAGATCGAGAGTGGCGGTTTACTTATATAAATACTCAATCAGAGAAGATACTGCAAAAATCACGGGCAGAATTGCTAGGAAAAAATATTTGGGAAGTTTATCCTGATGCTGTCGGCTCCACTTTTTATCAAAAGTATTATGAAGCATTTATTACAAATATTCCAGTAGAATTTGAAGAGTTTTGTCCCTACCTTAATATTTGGCTAGAAACTAAAGTTTATCCCAGCGAGCAAGGGCTGACTATTTATGGTCGTGATATTAGTAATCGCAAACAAATAGAGCAAGAACTTACCACATCAGAAAAAAGTAAAGACGAGTTGTTGGCGTTGTTGGATGCTTCATTAACTAATGCGCCAGTAGGATTTGCTTTTTACGATCACCAACTGCGTTTTATCCGTGTTAACAACTGTATGGCAGAAATAAATGGTATTTCTGTTGAAGAACATAGAGGTCGTACTGTTGAGGAGATTTTACCACCGGATATTGCCTTAACTGTCGAGACAATTCTTAGGCGTGTGCGCGATACAAAACAACCCGCGTTAAATATAGAAGTAACAGGTCAAACCAAAGCCAGCCCCCAACAGCGTTATTGGTTAGCCAACTACTATCCAGTACAAGCAGCAACAGGTGAAATGTTAGGCATTGGAGTTGCTGTTTTAGAAATTACCCAACTCAAGCAAACTCAAAAAGCTTTAGAAGAAAGTGAAACAAGATTTAGGCGCTTAGTTGAGTCAAATGTGATCGGTATCATTGTGGCTTCTAGCGATCGCATTACAGAAGCTAATGATGTTTTCTTAGAAATGGTGGGTTATACCCGTGATGATTTAGCTTCAGATAAATTAATTTGGCAACAAATGACACCGCCAGAATATCAGGAGTTAGACAATTGCGGACTGCAACAATTATTAACAACTGGGGTAATGAATCCTTTTGAAAAAGAATACATTCGGAAAGATGGTAGCCGTGTCTCAGTACTACTTGGTGGTGCGGTGTGGCAATCTTCGCCAATGAGTTCAATTTGTTTTGTTTTAGACTTGGATGAACAAAAGCGATCGCAACAAGAACTATCTGAGTCTGAAGAAAGATTGCGGATGTCTTTAGAAGCAGGTCAAATGGGGATTTGGGACTGGAATATCCTCACTAATGAGATTAAATGGTCTGATAACTTAGAAGAAATTCATGGAATGCGTAAAGGAAGCTTTGCTGGTACTTTTGAAGCTTTCCAACAAATAATTCATTCTGAAGACCGCCAATTTGTTTTAGAGGCAATTTCCTCTGCTGTTAATGGATGTGGCAGCTACGATATTGAATTTAGAATTATTTGGGCTGATGGTAGCATTCACTGGATGTCAGGCAAGGGGCGGAGTTTTGGCGACGCAACAGGTAAAGCAGTACGGATGATTGGCGTGGGTATGGATGTGACAGTGCGTAAGCAAGTAGAAGAAACTTTGCGGCGACAGTCTGAAGAATTAGCCCAAGCAAACCGCGTTAAGGATGAATTTTTAGCAGTACTTTCCCATGAATTGCGATCGCCTCTCAATGCTATTTTAGGCTGGGCAAAACTTTTGCTATCCCGTAAATTTGACGAAGCAACAACCACTCGTGCGATAGAAACAATTGAACGTAATGCCCAATTGCAGACACAACTAATTGAAGATCTTTTAGACGTTTCACGCATCATGCGGGGTAAAGTCAGCCTGAATATCTGCCCAGTTGATTTAGTCTCAACTATTGCAGCGAGTCTTGATACCATGACGTTAGCTGCTTCTTCTAAGTCGATTGAGATTCAAACGCAGATCGATCCCGCAGTTGGTCTAGTATCCGGCGATCCTAATCGCTTACAGCAAATTATTTGGAATCTACTTTCAAACGCGATTAAATTCACCCCCAAAGGTGGATGTGTGCAAATTATCCTCACTAGCGATCGCACTGAAGCTCAAATCCAAGTGAAAGATACAGGTAAAGGAATTAGCGCCGACTTTCTCCCCTACGTTTTTGATTACTTCCGACAAGCTGACGGTTCAATTACTAGAACACATGGCGGACTAGGGCTAGGACTCGCGATCGTGCGACAGTTAGTAGAATTGCATGGTGGAACAGTGCAAGCTGAAAGCCCAGGAATTGGACTCGGCGCAACCTTTATAGTTAATCTCCCACTGCTAAATAGCCATAAGTCCAGAACTGCCACACTTAGCAGTCAACATCACGTTATAAATGCAGCTACAGCAACACAGAACCAAGCTACAACTAAAATTGCTAAGTTAAAAATACTTGTAGTCGATGACGAAGCCGACACCCGCGATTTTTACATTACAGTTTTAGAACACTCAGGAGCGCAAGTCACAGCAGTAACATCAGTGCAAGAGGCGCTGGAAGTAATCAAACATCGACAGCCAGATATATTATTAAGTGATATTGGGATGCCGGATGAGGATGGTTACAGCTTAATCCGCCAACTTAGAGCTTGGGAAGCACCAAGAGGAACGCAAATTCCAGCGATCGCCCTCACAGCTTATGCTAGAGATGAAGACCGTAAAAAAGCTTTAAATGCAGGCTTTCAAAAACATTTAGCAAAACCTGTAGAACCAGATGATTTAATCAATGCGATCTTCTCACTTGCTAATAGGGAGGAGATAGGAGAGAGTGATGTTAACCAAGATTTGAGCAATTGACATACCCCCTCCGCTAACTCTGCGAGTATAGCGGGGGATTCTCAACATTGCTGTCGATTCTCAGTTCACAGAGACGACTTAGAGACTGAATATCACTATTCAGTAGCCAGAGGTCGTTTTCTCCCTGAGCTTTCACCTTTTTGAGGTCAGATCCCGAATGCCCTTCGGTACTGTTTAAATATTCAGCCAATAGCTTAAATCCCTTTGCCAAAATGTTTTTAGCCGCATTATGATCACGATCTAAAACCGTTCCACAATGGTTGCACTCATGCGTTCTAGTACTAAGAGTTTTCTGAACTTTAGTACCGCAACAAGAGCAATCAACTGTTGTGTGATGCGGTGGTACTGCAATGACCACAGCACCATAAACTTTGGCGAAATACCTTAACCATTGAATGAATTTATACCAAGAAGCATCACTAATTGACTTAGCTAAATGGTGGTTTTTCACCATGTTTTGAATTTTCAGATCCTCGTAGGCTATCAGGTCGCTAGATCTGACTAACGCTCCTGCATCTTTTCTTGCTTTGTCTTCACGCTGCCTAGTGATGTTGAGATGTTGTTTAGCTAAGTGTTTACGTGCTTTATGGTATCTATTCGACTGCTTTTTACCCTTTTCATGCTTCTTGGAAACCCGACGCTGAAGCATTTTTAATCTTCGCTCGGATTTCCGCAAATATTTAGGATTGTCTACAGTATTTCCATCGGAATCTGTATAGAACTCTTTAAGTCCTAAATCTATTCCAACCATCTTTCCTTGGAACTGATGATTTTCTTGCCTATCCCAATCCACCAAGAATTGAGCGTAGTACCCATCAGCACGTCTGATCACACGGACTCTAGAGATTTGTTTTTCTGAGTAACCGCTAATACGACCTATATAGCGGGAGCATTCATCCGACATCTTAGGTAAATTCCTCTGTTCTAATCCTCTACAATTTCTTCCTTTGCGCCCTTGGCGCTTACCTTTGCGTCCTTGGCGTTAAAAAACCTTTTTTACCGTCTCTCAACCCAAATCTACTCAAACTTCAATTTGACGACAAATTCCAAACACAGAAGTATAACCGTGTAAGAAAGTACTGCTACCAACAGGACCAATCTCACCATTACAAAAGAATCCCCCTATAGGAATATCTTTTAAATAACGGCGGAACAACCGTGAATCAAAATTAGGCTGTCCATAAAGCCCTTCTCCTCTACCCATACAAGAAAACATCAAAGCACCAGCAGTAGTGGCATGATCAGCTAAATCTTGTTGATAACGCTGAAGTAAAAACTCTAAATCTTCTGCTGAAGTTTGAGCATCACGTAAGTGAAATTGGATGCGTTGACCAGTACGAACGCGATCGCCAATAGCAACCGCCCCTACTCTAGGATCTACCCCTAGTAAATTCCTAATTAGAAAGTCTCCATGCCCCAACTCTTGCTTAAACGCATTCTGTGCTAACCCAATAAATAACGAGTGCTGTGCTAATTCTCTATCTGCCTCACTCAAGTTTTCGATCACATCCCGCAACGCTTCCAAAGAAGTTTGAGACTGCTTATTATTTACAACAATATCGCCGCTATCATCCTCAACGACTTCTAAGATAATATTGCGATCGCCCTTAGTAACTTGATAGGTTTGACCAATAGGACGGCAACCTTGAGCAACAATTGTTTCAATAGCAATATTGCCTGTCAAAGCCACCCCAACTGTACCCTCTCGATACAGCTTGTAGTTGCAAAACAACCCGCTTCCCATACCAGCCGAGCCGCTACTTGCCAGCCCACCTACCTTTACAGACCCAGGATAAGCAAAATCTAATCCTTCCAGTAAATCATTAATTTTCGAGCCAAACGCATCAGATAACAAAATGAACTGAGGCGCAAGTTGTAGCGGCACATCAATTAATTCCACCCAAGCATCCGGCGGACTATCCATATCAGGTAATGAGTCAGCAGAAATATGAAAAGTACTTACTTCCACCCCTGGTAAGTGCATCAACGTCAAACTTAAAGCTGTCTCTCCCTCAACTTCCTGCGCTTCCCCTTGAGAATTTATCCCAATAATTCCACCGCCACCACAGCCAATTAACGCGGGTAAATTGAGTTTTTCCTGCAATAAAGGCATTAATCGAGGATATTCACTCGCATACGCTGACGAAATAAACACCAGCCCCAAATCCGCACCTATCCCTAAAGAACTCTGTGCGCGGTCTACCACTTCCGCTACAGCCGCCTCCAAAGAAGCACGCTTTGATAAGGCATTTGACCACTTAATCTGGTTAGCCATAGGCTTTAATCTCCATCCGCGCTCACTGCTTACTTGCCCCGAAGCAGCAAGTCTGTTTATCCTCTAAGTTAACGATAGCACCAGCAATGAGCAGCAAGATCTTAAATAGCAACAGCTGGAGGAGTAGCGGTTCAACATTCACATAAGTTAATATTTTAATGAAAGGTGCAAGTTCGTTTAAACTCGCTAACCTTCAACCACAGTCAAAAGCAAATCTTAAAACAAACAAAGGAATCTTATCTGGGCGCTGCCAGTTCAGCTATTACAGATTAAGTAAGGCTGTTCAAAAGAACTGGGTGACTGAACACAACACCAGATAGGATTGTTGTCAAACGCGGAAATAAAATAAGTTTCCTGTATTAAAGCTAACAACTAGGAAAAAACATGAGCAACACTGACATTCAACAAAAAATCGAACAAGAGCGCGAGCAAGCACGTCAAGCCTGCGATGTCAACGGAGCAACCTCTGGCGAGTGTGCTGCCGCTTGGGATGCAGTTGAAGAATTACAAGCAGAAGCATCACATCAGCGCACCACAAAGCCAAAAAACTCTTTAGAACAGTTTTGTGACGATAATCCTGATGCAGCCGAGTGTCGGCTTTATGAGGATTAAGGTTAATCTCCTCAAATTCGTCAATTCTGGAGCAATAAATTGACCCAAGCAAGCAACAAACAGCTAATACAGCTAATTGTTGCTTGCTTCGGTATTTTTGGGATTTGCTTGCCTAAGTTGCAGCAGTATCGCTCAAAGGTAAAATAATTTGATGAAAAAAGTCAAAGCTTACGCAAAACTGCATTCTCTAGATTAAATATCAGGACTTACGCAGATACACTACATACAGGGGCAACCACAGGGGGATTGCCCCTACAGATGGTGTTTATTTTCATAATTTGCGTAAGTCCTGATATAAAAGATAACGGTCGTTAGACCCTACTATATATAAGGATTCTGCGTAAGTCCTATTTTTGTGTAGGGTTTCTCTTAAAGGAAAATAAAGATACAAGCAATGCAAAATGAATCATGGTTGAGATCGCTAGCCTGGACTGACTATCGGTTGGCAATTTTATTTACTGTTGTTATCCCTCTGATCTTGCTAATTTGGGCTTTTGTCCAAAAATCCGCAGGCATTCAGAGGTTATTAATGATTTACTGGCGCGTTTCCAGTTTACTTTTGATTACTCTTTACCTAATGATTGCTTCTTGGCCAATTGCATTTTTGTCTTCTTTATTAGCGCGTATCCTTATACCTATATCTATCTGGTTTTGGGTAGATATCAATGAAGAAATAGATGATATGCAGCCACGTCCTCTCAAGTTAGCAGTGCAAGCTTGGCGTTGGGCGATTACTACTTACTGCATTTTGGGAACTCTCGCAATTATTCCTTTCTTACCTTGTGCTTTTTCCCAAGGGCTGATCAAAACTACTTACTGTCAAGTCTGGTTAGAAGCACCTTGGCTATATAAAGCTTTTTTCCATGCTAATTCTAGACCAGATTTTTTAGGTGGGTTGGGAATGTTTGCATTAATAATTTATGTGTTTTCGCTCTCTTATTTTGTGCTGGTTCGTTTGGGTAAACAAGGACGGTCAGCACTGCAACAGTAGCAAAAATAAGCGTAATTTGATGGTAAAAAGGTTTTAGTAATTAATTTTTATAAACCCTAAAACCTTTAACTTAAATAACCTTTTTCATTTCAGTATCTAAAGAATGTAATAAATTATCTAAATTATGAGCAATTCTGTTGAGCGATGCTTAGAGCAATATACCCTCAAACATCCGCAATTAGTTTTAATTGTGACGGCGCTCATTGCTGGTGAAGAAGACCAAATTGCAATTTTTAAAGGCTATTCTAGTTCTTTAGTGCGATCGACAGCTTTTGATCCTGATGTGCCAGTGTTGTCGGATGATGCCAAGATTTTAGGTATAGATATAGTAAGCAGCCCATACAATCCTGAATCTCCTGTATATATACAGCAAGGATTAACTTGGGAAACAATTCAACCTTTTTTATAAATTAAATAAATTTTGGGGGTGTAGAGACGCGAAATTATGCGCGATCGCTTCGCGTCTCTACATTAGCTAAGTTTAAACTTTCAAACTGTGAACATCTGAAGACTGAGTGCTGGCAGCTATTTGAGTTAACAAGTCAGACCAGCTAACATCTTCTAGATTAGGTAAAACCACATGAGCATCGCCTATACGCTCAACTGGTCCTAATCCGACAGCGTACATCCCAGCAGATAAAGCTGCTTCTACACCTGCGGTAGCATCTTCTATAACTACACATTCTTCAGGTGATAAATTAAGTTGTGCGGCGGCGTGTAGGAATACATCAGGCGCGGGTTTAGGATTTTCTACACTGTAACCATCTGCGATCGCATCAAATTTATCTTCAATCCCTAAACGTTGCAGTACCAAATGAGCATTTTTACTCGATGAACCTAAAGCTACTTTAATTCCCGCAGCACGTAGTTCATTTAATAAATTTAATACCCCTGGTAATAACTTATCTGGAGTCATTTCCTTGATTAATTCCAGATAATAATTATTCTTACGCTCCATCATGTCCTGAATAGTCGCTTCACTAACTTTTTTGTCGCCCAAGATATACAGTAAAGAATCGCGTCTTGGTAATCCCCGCATTTTCTCATTGGTTTCCCAAGTATAGGGGATACCTTCTTCATCAGTAATCCGTTTCCAACCTAGATAGTGGAAATCCGCAGTATCGGTAATCACACCATCTAAATCGAAAATGACACCTTTAATTTTAGGGGTAGGAACTTGAGACGTGGAAGTTGAGGATGAAATCATAGCTGACTGCTGATCGCTTGTTGCAGATTCCTGAATATCAAACTCATACCATTGGTTGCGCCATTGTAGACGGAACTTGAGGCGAGTCCAACCAGGCGGTAGATGCGGGCTAGAAATTGGTCCTTCTGGCGTTAGTTTAACGCCAGCAAACCCAAATACTAATGCCTGCCAAACTCCACCAGCAGATGCAGCATGGATACCTTCGTTAGCATTACCACGTACATCTTCTAGATCTACTAATGCTGAACGCATGAAGTGTTTATATGCTTCTGCTGGTTGTCCGAGTTCACAACCAAGAATAGCGTGAATTGCTGGTCCTAATGAAGATCCATAAGTATGGTCGGTGCGTGGGTTATAGTAATTCCAGTTAGTTTGTAAAGTTTGGCGATTTGTGCGATCGCGCAATAAATACAACAACATCAGCACATCTGGTTGTTTCAGTACTTGCTGTTGATTAGCGCCTTCAATCCCCAAAATTACTTGCATTGACTTAGTGCGTGGCTCATACTCAGTTAGAGGCACATCTTTCAAATCAAAAAAGCCATCAAACTGCTCAATCAAACCAGTATCAGGATTTTGATTAAATACCAAGTGCTGACTAATATCTGCCCACTGCTGGAAGCGTTTTTTAGTTAAGTTGAGTTGTTGTTTTAAGATGGTAGCGCGATCGCTATCTGAGCGTGTTAACCAATCCCAAACACCCAAGGCTGTCTGCAAATGCCATTGCACCATGCCATTTGTAAAGGCATTGTTATTAATCTTCTCATGGAACTCATCTGGTGCAATGACATCAGAAATCTCATAAGCGCCACGCTCTTTGTTCCACTCAGCACGACTAGCCCAATAATTCGCAGTATCCAGAATTATTTCAGCGCCGTACTCGCGCATCCAAGCATGATCTCCGGTATTCTGCCAGTAGTGCCAAACTGCATAAGCGACATCATTATTAATGTGCAGTTCAATATCACTACACCAGATGCGAATCATCTTACCATCTGGTCCTGGAACCCAACGGGGAGTTACTTCATCCCCAGTCTTAGCACTTTCCCACGCAAACAACGCACCTTCATAACCCGCTTCTTGAGCCTTACGCCTTGCCCCTGCTAATGTTTTATAGCGGTACGTCAGCAAGTTACGCGCTAAAGCAGGTTGAGTCAAAGTCAGGAAGGGAACAATAAAAATTTCTGTATCCCAGAAGATATGACCGCGATAAGCATAACCGGAAAGAGTTTTCGCCGGAATACTCACGCTATCATCGTGACGGGGAGCAACTGCAAGTAGCTGGAATATA
>JBARVL010000441.1:0-10200 GCA_049646245.1 Crinalium sp.
ACCGTAGGGCATACGGGATTTCAAGCTTGTGGAGAGAAAGTAAGACTCCTTGGTGCTTGCATCAAAAGCATTTCTCGATGAAGCAAGAATCTCCAGTCACAGCGCAAGCTTGACGGGAGAGTGTCAATCTAGTGGCTCCGCAAGTAGGTGCAACTATGTGGAAATCTTACGTTAATAATTTTCAATCTTTATCAGTTAATCCTAGAAGCTTGGTCAAGATCAGTTTAGTTACACTCTTGGGTTGCAGTGGAGTTAGTTCAACTATCACAAGTGCCAAGGCACTTCCACTCATCGCCCAAGCTAGCACCCCAGGTGTAGTTATTACCCCCACACCTAATCAAGCTAATCTTATTCAGTTACAAGTTTCGATCGCTCGTAATCCTAGCGAATCCTTTGAAACGATGCTACGTCGATCTGAGGCGATGGCTAAGACATTCATACAGCGTAGCTTTGACAAAAATAAATCAGTTACAAATGTAAATCTGACAGTGCTAGGAGAAAATCAAGGCTCTATAGCTCCAATTGTGTCTATGAGAGTTAACCGTCAGGGGTGGAAACGTAGCCCTGATCCGCAGATGTGGGCAACTTACTTTCCAAACGCCCAAACTTTACTCGGTCTTCAAAATAGTTTGACTACGGCTACTCAACCAGCTTCAACCCCGCCATTACAAACAATTACAGCGCCAGCAGTGACACCTAACTCATCATTAGGATATCCTGATAATCCTGATGGGCAAAATAACCCTCCAGTCCTCCCATCAGGCTCTAATGTTCAGCAAGTTCCTCCTGGGGCTGTTCCTAATAATCCAACACCAGGAGCAAATACTAATGGCTCAGTAGCTCCAAATACTACAACCAATACCACTACCCAAACTTCACCAGTAGCTCCTAATGGTGCAACTAATAACACTACCCAACCTACGCCAGTAGCTCCTAACGGTGCAACTAATAACACTACCCAAACTTCCCCTCCTATTCCTCAGCAGCAGAGGTAAAGTTAAGTAGATACTAATGTAGAAACGTTGTATACAACGTCTCTACATTGCGTGAAAAGAGATAGACAATATTTTTTGCATCTGCGATCGCCTAGAATAATAAAGCTGAAAAAATTGCAGAAGCTACTACTATGGCAGTTCCTAAGAAGAAAACCTCAAAATCTAAACGCGATAAGCGCAAAGCCACCTGGAAGCATAAGGCAGCAGTTGAAGCTAAAAAAGCTTTGTCTCTAGGTAAATCTATCTTAACTGGACGCGCAAAGAGCTTTGTTTATCCTTCCACTGAGGAAGAAGAAGAAGAAAGCTAGAAACGCCTTTTTCGTGTCTAGTTAATGCCCTATTAGTTCTTTGATCTACTAATCACGGCTAAACCCATGCTAGGGAAATTTTTCACAAAACCTGATGCGGATCAGGATGATCGTGTACCACCTGGTCAATACCTGACGAAGGGATTTCCAGTGCTGACTTATGGGCAAAGTCCCAGTGTCAGCACTGATAACTGGCAATTTCGAGTGTGGGGTAAGGCAAAAGAAAAGACTTTTACCTGGGCAGAGTTTATGGCTCTGCCTCAAAGTCAATTTACAGCCGATTTCCACTGTGTTACTCGCTGGTCAAAACTGGATGTCCAGTGGACTGGTGTTAAAGTAACAGATTTTATGCGGTTGGTGGAACTCGACCCCGAAGCTGTTCATGTGATGGAACATTGCTATGGGGGATACACCACCAATATTCCCCTAGAAGATTTTTTACGGGAAGAGAACTTTTTTGCTCACACGCTGTTTGGAGAACCGCTTCCCGCAGAACACGGTGGCCCGATGCGGCTAGTAGTACCCCATCTCTATGCCTGGAAAAGTGCTAAGTGGATTAATGGCTTAGAATTTCTCGATCGCGAGGATTCAGGCTTCTGGGAACGTAACGGTTATCATCGGCGGGGGGAACCTTGGGCAG
The DNA here is from genome assembly GCA_049646245.1 of Crinalium sp. Classification (GTDB taxonomy): domain Bacteria; phylum Cyanobacteriota; class Cyanobacteriia; order Cyanobacteriales; family PCC-9333; genus Crinalium. Next base: position 1,944 of record JBARVL010000441.1, read on the forward strand.
AAGAACGTTACAGTTATTAGTTAACTTTTCATTAACTGCTTGACTAATTTAAGCTTTTCTTTGTAAGGAGCATATCTCACCTTCAAATCAACTAAAAATGATTTGTTGAGAATGCTTTTTTTATGGGAAAAAGTATTAAAACTAGCTTTCCCATGATAACTACCCATACCACTTGCGCCTACCCCTCCAAATGGTAGATCTGGAACCCCAGTGTGCATCACGGTATCGTTAATACTTACACCTCCAGAAGAGGTTGATCGTAAAATTTGCTGTTGTTTTGGTTGGTTATTTGAAAAAAAGTATAAAGCTAAAGGTTTAGGTTGGGAGTTGACGAGTGCGATCGCTTCACTTAAATCGTTATATTCTATAACTGGTAAAATCGGCCCAAATATTTCTTCTTTCATCACCGCATCTTCCCAGCTAACCCGATCAATAACAGTGGGTGCAATATAACGATCTGATAAATTAGTTTCTCCGCCAATTATAATTTCACCAGTATTCAACAATTTACACAGGCGGTTAAAGTGTTTTTCATTAATAATCCTGCCATAGTCGGGACTCTCAACAGGGTTATTGCCATAAAAGTCTTTAATACAAGTTTTAATGTTAGCCAATAAATCTTCTTTAACTTTTTCATCCACTAACAAATAATCAGGAGCAATACAGGTTTGCCCAGCATTAAGAAATTTGCCCCAAACAATTCTTCTAGCTGTATACTCAATATGAGTATTAGCATCAACGATACAAGGTGTTTTGCCACCAAGTTCTAAAGTTACTGGTGTTAATTGCTTGGCTGCTTCAGTCATCACTATTTTTCCGACTTCGGTGCTACCAGTAAAAAATATATGATCAAATTTTTCTGATAATAATTCTTGAGTAGTTTCTTTGCCTCCTTCAATTACATGGATAAAATTGGCATCAAAGGTTTTATTAATAATGTTAGATAGAACCTGAGATGTATTAACTGCTAGTTCTGAAGGCTTCAGAATAGCACAATTGCCAGCCGCGATCGCACCTACAAGCGGTGTAATCATTAGTTGGAATGGATAATTCCAAGCACCAATAATCAATACTATGCCCAAGGGTTCAGGATAAATTTGAGATGAAGCCAGAAACTGAATCAGGGGTGTCTTAACTTTCTGAGGTTTTGTCCAAGATTTAATATGTTTGATAGCATAATTAATTTCTTCCAAACACAAACCAATTTCCGTAACATAGCTTTCAAATTCTGATTTATTTAAATCAGCTTTTAAAGCATTTTGAATATTAAGTTCTTGTTCTATTATTACTTTCTTTAAAAGCTTTAATTGCTCAATTCTAAAAGCAACATCTTTAGTTTTCCCATTTGCAAAAAACTGACGTTGCTCAGTGACAATTGTATTGTATCTTTGTTGGGCTAACATATTTAGACTGCTATATAATATTTGAGATTTTAGATTGAGATCTCATTTAATGTAACATCCCAAATCTAAAATCTCAAATTTTGGAGGATATGCGGAATTACTCTGCAAATGTTCAATTAAGAACATCTTATTCCGCCCTCTGCCCCTCTGCCCCTCTGCCCCTCTGCCCCTCTGCCCCTCTGCCCCTCTGCTTCCTCTGCCCCTCTGCTTCCTCTGCCCCTCTGCTTCCTCTGCCCCTCTGCCCTCTGCGTAAGCTCTATCCTTGGGCAGGTAAATAAACAATGAAACTGCTACCTCTACCTATAGCAGACTGAACCTCAATTTTACCTTGATGAGCTTCCACAATCCGGCGAGATAAATGTAGCCCTAAACCGCTACCAGAGCGTTTGTGGCTTCCAGGGCGGAACCGTTCAAATAGTACTAATTGATCCTCTGGGGTAATACCTGGTCCGGTATCTTTTACCTCAACCACTACCCAAGAACTATCAGGCTTCAAGTTTACCTCGATCGAGCCTGCTTCTGTAAACTTGATGGCATTACCAATTAAGTTGGTAAAAACTCGATGGAGTTCTAAGCGATCGCCTACTACTTTTGCTGAAGATTGTTCCTCTATCTTAAGTTTGAGAGCAAGAGCCTTTTCCAATGCTAAAGGAGATAGTTCTTGGACAACTTCCTTAAGTAGTTCTGGCAAATTAACAGGTGAAAAGATCAAACTTTTACGACCTGCTTCATACCGATAAACTTCCAGCAAAGTATTTACCATTGCTAGTAAGTTGCGATTACTACGAGCCATTGTGGTGATAGCTTCTGCCATTGGTGGAGATTGTTCTCCTAATGCTCCTTGCTGGAACAGGGACAGCATCCGATCTGCTGCTACCAAAGGGGTACGCAAATCATGGGTAAGCCTAGATACAAAATCTTCCCGTTGGCGGGCAATTTGATCGCGCTCGTCTACACTATGCTTAAGTCGTAGTAGCGATCGCACTCGCGCCAGCAACTCATCGACTTCTACAGGTTTGCGGATAAAGTCATCTGCACCCGTATCTAGTCCCTGAACTACGCTAGGTTGGTCGTAGGCAGTAATTAATAGTATCGGGATAAATGGCAACTGCTGATTCTTGCGGATACGTTGAGTAACTTCATATCCATCCATCCCTGGCATCATCACGTCTAACAAGACTAAATCCGGTGATGACTGTTCTATATAATTCAGCGCAGTGCGACCATCCTCCGCCAGCGTTATGTGATATCCCTCTTCTTCTAAAATTGTTTGAACTAGGAATAAGTTATCCGGCGAATCATCGACAACCAGGATACGGTCAGTTTTATTAGATGAATTCCCAAGCGAATGATTCATATAAACGGTTGATTAACCACAAAATAGAGGAATTTTAACTTTTATAACAACAAGTGTCTTAGGTATTATTTTTTCTTAAAATTACCTCACTTACCTCACCCCCGCGAAAGATTATTATCATAAGGTGTTAGCTCCACTGGAGAAAACATCAGATGCTGGGAAGCAGAGGGAGGGTGAGAAAATTATAAAATAAACATCTTATCCTAAATTTAGTAGGATCAACCTGATGCGTAAATATTAGTGTTACAAAATTGATGATTAATTGCTTTTAAAGCTCATCTTTAACTAATTTGCGTTTGGGTTTCTTGGTAAATCCATGCTTGAGTAAATGCAAGATCCAATGCTGTAGGTCGTCGATGTATGTAAACAGTACAGGCACTACTAACAATGTCAACAAAGTAGAAGTAGTAAAGCCACCCAAAATCGCCACTCCCATCGGGCTACGCACTTCTGCCCCTGCACCTATTCCTAATGCTAGTGGTAGCGTACCCGCAATACTCGCTAGGGAAGTCATTAAAATTGGTCGCAGACGTGACAACCCAGCCGCCATTACGGAGTGAAATTGTGGTTTTCCTTCTTGTTGGAAGATTAATGTATAGTCTACTAGCAAAATCGAGTTTTTGGTCACAATGCCCATCAGTAGGACAATACCAATTAAGGCATATATCCCTAAAGATTTTTGAGAAATCATTAAACCTAATAATGCACCACCTAAGCAAAATGGCAAAGCTGCCATGATGGTAATTGGATGTAGAAAGTTGTTATACAACAAAACTAAGATGGCATAGATACAAGTGAGTGCTAAGGCTAAAGCACCACCAAAACGACCAAAGATTTCTTGCATAATCTTGGCATCTCCGGCAGATTCTTCTACTACTCCTGCGGGTAAAGGATTTAGTGCAGGTAGCGCCTTGACAGTTTCCATAGCTTCTCCCAAAGAAGCACCTTGTAAGTTACCTTGTACGGAAACTTGACGAGCGCGATTATAGCGATTAATTTGAGCGGGACCATTACCAAAGCGAATATCTGCTACGGCGGATAGGGGAACCAGGGAGTTATTTTGACCTGGGATTTGCAGATTTTTAATTGTGTCGATATCTAAACGCTCTTGGGGATTGATTTGAACTCTAATCGGAATTTGACGATCGCTCAGATTAAATTTAGCTAAGTTGGATTCATTGTCACCAATAGTAGCTAAAGATGCTGTACGGGCGATCGCTTGTACTGTTACTCCTAAATCTGCGGCTCTAATCGGATCGGGAATAATTAAAATTTCTGGTTTAACTAAACTAGCACTTGAGCTAACTTCTACCAACATCGGTAGTTCTCGCATTTGCTTTTCTAAAGCTAAAGCAGCTTGGTTTAACGCTTCAGGATTTTCACTTTTTAAAACAATTGATACATCCTTGGAAGCGCCACCCCCGCCTTGAGATTGGAAACTAATTCTCGCCCCAGGAATTTTGGCAAGTGGTTGACGGCTTTGTTTCTCAAACTCAGACTGTGATAAATTCGGACGTTCTTCTTTTGGTTTAAGTTGAATAGTTAGTGTTGCCGTATTCACATCAATTGCAGCTAAGACGCTATTGACGGCAGGACTTTGTTGCAATACTCCTGTAGCTTGTTGGGCAACTTGAGTAGTGTCGTTGAGGGTAGAGCCTGGTGGCAGTTCAACTAAAACTGTGGATAAACTGATATCACTATTATCAACGAAACCTTTGGGAATTAAGGGAACTAGCATCAAGCTTGCCATAAAGAAAGCAACTGCGATCGCCATTGTTGTCAATCTATGCCGCAATGCCCACTTCAGCAATTGAAAATAAGGTCTAAAACCCCCTTTAGATTTAGACTTGGCATCACTCGGCTTGGGAGCTTTCAGTAAATAAGCTCCCATCATTGGCGTAATTGTCCGCGCTACTAAAGTGGAAAAGAAGGTCGAAATTGCAACTGTCATCCCAAAAGGTTGAAAAAACTGACCTGGAATCCCACCCATAAAGGCAACGGGGAGAAAAACAGCTATAATTGTCGCCGCACTTGCTAAAACTGCTAAACCTACTTCCGCAGAAGAATCAAAAGCGGCTTGGCGAGGGGTTTTGCCCATTGCCATGTGCCGTTGCATATTTTCAACTTCTACAACCGAGTCATCAACTAAATTTCCAATAGCCAGGGCTAACCCCAGCAAAGTCATATTATTGAGCGTGTAACCCAAGCTTTGCTGTACCCAAAAGGTGGGCAGCATTGAGAGAGGTAGTGCTACCGCAGTAATCAGGGTGGAGCGCCAATCACGTAAAAAGATTAAAATTGTTACCACTGCCAACACAGAAGCAGCAATCAAATCATCAATCGTGCTTTGATAAGATTCGCGGATAAAATCAGCAAGGGTAAAAATTAGTTCAAGTTTGACATCAGTTGGTAAAGTTTTTTGTAATTCCGCAACTGAGGAACGAACCCCTTCTTCTACTGTTACTAAGGTACTACCTGTACTTCGTAATACTTGAAAAGCAACTACGGGTTTATTATTCAGTAAAGCTGATTGCCTAACATCACCAAAGCGATCGCCAACTTCACCTAAACTAGATAAAGCCACAAAACTACCATTAGGCAGAGTTATTTGGTAATTTTTCAAAGCCTCAACAGTGGTAGCACTCCCAAGGGTACGAATACTTTGTTCACTCCCCCCAACTTCTGCCCGTCCACCAGGCAAGTTAGCATTAAAAGCACGAATCTGATCGTTTACTTGAGTAGCAGTAATTCCCAGACTTTGTAACCGTTCTGGAGCGAGGTTAATGCGAATCTCGCGATCGACACCACCAACCCGTTTAATTTGAGCAACCCCTCTGACAGCCAATAAAGCACGGCTAATATCTTGATCGACAAGATTACTCAAATCTTCTACTGACCTTTGTTCAGATACTACCGCATAAGTCATAATTGGTCCACCAGCAAAATCTAAACGCTGAACAATCGGGTCGTTTAGGTCTTGTGGTAAATTTTGACGAATTTGAGCAACGGCATTACGGACATCATTAGTAGCGCGGTCTGTGTCCGTACCAATCACAAAGTTTACTACTGTTGTAGAACTTCCATCTTTAACAGTTGAAATAATTGTATCAATGTTGCCTAATCCAGCAACTGCATCTTCTATCTTTTTAGTTACTTCTGATTCTAATTCTGCTGGTCCCGCACCTGGTTGTATTGCGGTAATACTAACCGTTGGTACATCAATATTAGGATTAGTATCAATTCCCAATTGGGTAAATGATATCCAACCTAATAATGTCAGTACTAAAAATAAAACTAATGTTGGAACTGGTTTTTTAATTGACCAAGCTGAAATATTAAAGGACATAAGCGGGGCAACGGATTTTGTAACGGATTTAACGGATAAGTTGTCGGTGGCGGGCAATGATTTAGGCTATTGAGAGGTAATATTATTGCCAGATACCGCTTGTACTTTGTCACCATCTTTGAGATAACCCGCGCCAGCAACAATTACTTGATCGCCTGCTTTTAAACCGCTCTTAATTTCAATTTTTGCAGTGGATAAATCTCCGCCTCCCATAGTTGCACCGATTTCTACAGGTTGAGCGCGGGCTGTATTCTCACCTTCTAAAACATATACAATTGCTTTCCCATTATCTTGAGGTAAAACAGCTTTGGCTGGAACTGTTAAACCTTGAGTTTGCTCTACAGTAATAGCTGCTTGCAAAAACATTCCTGGTCTTAACAAGGGATTAGCAGGTAAGTCAATTTTGACTATTCCTTGACGAGTCTGCTGATCGACTATTGGGGCAATTTCTCGCACTTTGCCTTGTAACCGAATACGACTATCAGAATTACTGCTAACTATCACAGGTGCGCCGATAGAAATTTCTTTAAGTTGTACTTCTGGAACTTTTGCTTGTAGTTCTAAATAACCGTTACGAATAATTGTAAATAGCTTTTGATTTGCGGAACTAATATCACCGACACGGGCAAATCTTTCGGCGACTTCCCCGCTAGCGGGAGCAAGTACTTGAGTTTGTCCTAACTGAGTTTGAATCTGCTGTACCCGTGCCTGGTTGCTGCGAACTTCGGCGATCGCACTATTAATATTAGCGTTCGCGCTGCTAATATTAGCGTTCGCGCTACTAATACTTGCTTGGGCATTACTAACATTAGCTTGAGCCGCCCTCACTGCTTCAGCCGCCGTTGCTACAGTAGTATTTCGTGTCTCTAACTCTTGAGTGGGAATTGCGCCTTGTTCGGCTAGTTGTTGATACCGCTTGAGAGTTTTTTCGGCTTGCACTAAGTTAGCTTGATTTTGCGCTACAGTTGCTTGTGCTTGTCGCACACCTGCTCTGGCTTGCTCTACAGCAGCTTGTGCTTGTGCCAAAGCTGCCCGCTTTTGTTGCACACCAGCTTGGGCAGCTTCCAATTTAGCTACAGCATCGCTGAGTTGGCTTTGTAGTACAGAATTGTCTAATACTGCTAATATCTGTCCTACCCTGACGCTGCTCCCTTCATCTGCTAAAACTTGCTTAATTTGTAAGCCTGAAGTTTGCGGTAAAACTGGCAACATATCATAAGCTGCAACAGTTCCTGTGGCTTCTAAAGTTCGTGATACTGAACTAACCGCTACTGGTGCTACAGTCACGCTCATTTGCGCGGCTGTTTTTGTTGTCGTAGTAGTTTGAGCAACAGGAGGAGCAGATTTAGGTGCTAGTAAGCGCGTACCAACTATTGCCAAAACTATACCCAGCACCATACCTACTAATACGCCTCGTTTTCCTGCAAACCATCCAGATTTAGGTTTATCGTCTTCAACGCGGTCAAATTCATCTAAATCAAACTCATCTTGTATCTCCGAGGAAGTAGTTAGCGTTTCTGTCTTTTCATCTGTTGGTTCATCGGAAACGTATTTGTAAGTCACGGTGATGTCTCCCTCGGTAGAGCAATTTGAACGCTTCGGAGTATTAAATTAAGGAAGGCTGAGTAGGGCGATCGCACCCAAACTACAGACAATCCAGCCAAATATAAAAATCAGGTTAAAATTAGATATCTATAATTAATATATCTCCTTATTATATCGGTTTGATATAAATGTTAGAACTAGCTACATTAGGCTTACTGCTACAAGAACCTTTACACGGCTATCGCTTGAAGCAGCAGCTAGAAATATTTATGAGCGGCTGTATCAGTGCTAACTATGGCTCGATTTACCCGTTATTAAAGCGGCTAGAAGAAAGCGGTGAGATTGCGACGCAAGGAGAGGAGGAAGGGGAAGCTGGTTCAAATCGTAAGATTTATTGTATTACCGATCAGGGGCGCGATCGCTGGCGAGAAAAAATGCTTGCTCATCCCCAAGAAAGTTGGGTAAACAGTCGTTCTCGCTTCTTAATTAAGTTTGTCTTTTTTAAGTATTTACAGCCAGCAGAACGCCTCAAGTTGCTGGAACATCGTTTAATGGTTTCTAAGCTGCGTTTAGAAACTCCCGAACCTGAAATCATTCCCACAGATA
>JBARVL010000442.1:0-8574 GCA_049646245.1 Crinalium sp.
CCCAAAGGTTCATCTAGCAAAACAACAGTAGGTCGGTTAACTAGCGCCCGCGCCAAAGCAACTCGTTGTTGCTGCCCTCCTGACATTTGGGATGGAAACCGATGAGTATATGCTTCCATTTTCACCAACTTCAGGGCTTCTTTAACACGGTATTCTACTTCCGATGCTGATAGCTTTTTAATTCTCAACCCAAAAGCAATATTTTCCCAAACATTTAAGTGGTTAAATAAAGCATAACTTTGAAATACCGTATTTACAGGTCGTCGATAGGGTGGGACATGATTCATTGACTGCCCTTGAATTAGCACCTCTCCGGCTGACGGCGAATCAAACCCTGCAATTAATCGCAGGGTGGTAGTCTTACCGCAGCCAGAAGGACCGAGAATGCTAAAAAATTCACCACGATGAATTTCTAGGTCAACACCCCTAACAGCAGTTTCTCCGTTAAATACCTTGAAAACCTTACGAAGTTCAATATCTAGTTCAGCAGTGGTTTCGGTATACAATTGTTTTTGTGCAGAAGTTAAAGACTTGACACTCCGGGCGCGTGTTGTTCTGCGCTAGCAGTACGCGCTCTTGATTCTTGAATCTAAGACATAACTTGCTCATGCAGGTTTTCACCAACAAGAGTAGAGGTTTCATCTCCGCAAGCGTTGCCTACGTCTAGCGTAGAGGTTCCGATATGCCCTACCGTACCCAATCCTCGACTAAGAATATTTCTAGCAGCGTTTTCATCTCTATCCATCACACAGCCACACTTACAAATGTGTGTCCGAGTAGATAGGGATTTCTTAACAATTTCACCACAACTAGAGCATTTTTGGCTTGTATATTGCGGGTTAACCGCAACTGTGACTCGTTTAAATACTTTTCCCAAGTACTCAAGCCAGACACGAAACTGATACCAAGATGCGTCATTAATAGACTTAGCTAAACAATGATTTTTCACCATATTCTTAATCCTCAAATCTTCATAGGCGATCAAGTCGTTAGACTGAACTACGCACCGTGCTAATTTCACAGCATGGTCTTTACGTTGCCTACTTATTTTGAGGTGGCGATGAGCTAAAATCGCAAGAGCCTTGCCTCGATTTTTTGAACCTTTTACTCTTCTGTCCACTCTACGTTGAGAACGTTTGAGAACCTTTTCGCCGTTGCGGAGAAATTTAGGATTCTCAACCCTCACCCCGTCAGAGTCGGTGTAGTATTCCTTCAACCCGACATCTAAACCGACTGCATTACCAGTAGGCTCTATATTTTCGTAACGGTTTACATCAATGCAAAATTGAACGTACACACCATCTGCGCGTTTTACCAATCTTACCCGTTTAATCTGGTTGATTTGGTAGAAGTGCAAGTCACGAGTACCTTTGAGTTTTAAACGACCAATACCTTTTTTGTCAGTGAAGGTGATGGATTTTCGATGCTCTGCAAGTTTCCATCCTGACGTTTTGTACTCAACCGAGCGACAATCTTTCTGAAACTGGGGAAAACCTTTCTTACCAGGAATACCCTTTTTGCAGTTGTCGTAGAATCGAGATATAGAAGACCATGCTCTTTCGGCACTGGCTTGTCTAGCCATTGAGTTGAGTTCATTAGCAAAGGGAAAATTAGCCGCTAGTACAGCACAATACTTCTGCAAATCGTTTTTCCCTGTATTTTTAACATCCATCCACTGCCGAATACAGCTATTACGAATGAACTTTGCAGTCCGAATTGCATCATCTATTGCTGCTAATTGCGTTGACTTTCCATAAGCTTTAAACTCAAAAACCAGCATTTTTCTACCTCCTGTCTTATACTACCATATTCGGTATAAGATTACTCAAGATACAATAAAAAGCCGCGCTTCAGCGACGGGGAACCTCAAACTCATTTTTCCAGTAATAGATACACTAACAACTAATTATGACCTTTGTGCAGCCTTCCTCAGATAGGGGTCAAAAGTCTACCCTTAATGTTGGACGTACTAACAAGCCTTTGATCTTCATGTTAATTGTCACCCTCACAATGATGGGTGGAATTGGCGCTCGTCTAGCTTACCTACAGATTATTCAGGGTCAACAAAACCGTGAGTTAGCGCAAAATAACCACATTCGTCTTATTCCCAAGCTACCTGTACGAGGCAACCTTTTAGATCGTAAGGGCAGACTTCTGGCGGGTAATCGCTTAACTTACTCAGTTTTTCTGTGGCCAATGGCTCCCAAGCAACCAGATTGGCAGAAAACCAAAGAGCGTCTTTCCCAAGTTTTGAATATGAAGCCAGAGGAGATTACGCAACTTTTGGCAAAAGCTGGTTATAACCCTAGTATGAGGGTACGCCTTGCTCGGAATATTACCCCTGCACAAATTACGGCGTTAGCAGAATATGGTAACGACCTTGATGGGGTAGAAGTCGATATTGAAGCCCTCAGAAGCTACCCCAATGGAGAAATAGCTGCTCACGTATTAGGTTACACAGGTGAAATGAGTAATGAAGAGCTAACTAAACGTCGCTCTGAAGGTTATCGCTTGGGTGATTTTGTTGGTCAGATGGGTGTAGAGGCAGCTTTTGAGAAACAACTGCGAGGAGAATGGGGCGGGCAACAAGTAGAGGTGGATGGTTCTGGACAAATAGTCAGAATTTTAGGTCAGAAAGAGTCGAAACCAGGTCAAGATGTTCACTTAACCCTAGATTTGGACGTGCAGAAGGCAGCAGAGAAAGCGTTGGGAAATCGCCAAGGTGCGATTATAGCAATGAATCCCGAAAATGGCGCTATTCTAGCAATGGCTAGTCGTCCAACTTTTGACCCTAATATCTTTTCTAAGAGGATTTCACCCGAAACTTGGGAAAACATACAAAGAAAAGACCATCCATTTGTTAACCGCGCTCTACGTGGATTTCCACCCGCCAGTACTTTTAAAATTATTACTACTACTGCGGCGATCGAATCTGGCAAGTTTTCGGAAAATACAAGGCTACAAACATATGCCTCGCTGACTATTGCGGGGAGAAAGTTTGCGGATTGGAACCTAGCCGGATTTGGTGTTCTAGGATTTGCAGGTGCGCTGAAATGGAGTAGCGATACTTTCTTTTACCAAATTGCTCAGGAAATTGGAAGAGAAACGCTGATTGATTGGACTCATAAGTATGGTTTTGGTCAAAAAACTGGCATCGAGTTAGCACCAGAAGAAGCTGCTGGTTTAGTAGCAGATGAAACCTGGAAGCGCAAGCGTTTAAGAGAGCCTTGGACTGTTGGAGACACGGTAAATATGTCCATTGGTCAAGGTTTTTTACAGGCGACACCGCTACAACAAGGCGTGATGTTTGCTGTCGCTGCTAATGGTGGTTATAGAGTTAAGCCTCACCTACTAAAGGATGATGAAGAATCTAAACAGTGGCGAGAGTCTTTGAATTTAAAACCACAGACAATCCGAGTATTGCGCCAAGGACTACGAGCAGTGGTAGACGGTGGTACTGGAGGCGCTTTAAATTCACCAACGATTCCTGCTGCGGCTGGTAAAAGTGGCACAGCAGAAGCTCCGCCAAAGGCTTCTCACGTTTGGTTTGGTGGCTATGCACCTGCTGATAAGCCAGAGATTGTAGTTGTGGCTTTTGGTGAACATGAAGGCGCTAAGGGTGGTGGCGGTGCAATTGCTGCGCCAATGGTTCTCAAAGTGATGGAAGCTTATTTCAATAAACAATGAACAATACTTCAGTTATGGGCAATATCCTTAAATTGTTAATTGTTAATTGTTAATTGTTAATTGTTAAGGTGAGGGAAGAATTAGTTTAGGCTGTTCAAGCGGAGGTTTTTTACTATTATTTTGAGACTTATCATTAGAAGCTGGCTTTGATTGCCATTCTGATAATGGTCGTTTCACAGCATTTTCAAGGTCTTTAGTTAATAGTACTAACTGACGTTGTTGGGGTTTGTTAGCAGGTGGATCAACTTGAGCATACAGAAAAGTGTTGTTAAAGTTAGGCTTACCCAAAATTAGCTGATGGGTTTGTTGATTTTTCAGTATAACTTCTACTATGGCTTGGGGTTGATCTAACCCGTATTGTTGAATCTCATCAGACGCTACACTTAATGTGCGATCGCTCTTAGCACTTACTAACAAGTTTAGTAAAAATCCTACAGATGGATCGCTAGCTGGTGTATCAACAGGAAATTTCATTTGCCAAGGAGATTTACTAGCAGTAATTCCAGGTTGCTGCACTCGCTCAAATTTCAGCAGTTGTTCTGGAGTTTTAATAGTAAAAGATTGGATTTGATCTTTATCAAAATCAAATACTTTTCGTTCCTTAATTGTTGCTGCTTCTTGCTGTCGCGCTGGCTTCGTTTCAGAAAAATAAACAAATCCGCCCAAACCTAAAGCTAAGAGTACTAAAATCCAAGTTGTCCACTGCAATTTCATAAATCAATTAACAATTAACAATTAACAATTAACAATTAACAATTAACAATTAGCAAAATTTCCCCCCTCTCCTCCCTCTTCCCTCTTCCCTCTTCCCTCTTCCCTCCTCCCTCCTCCCTCCTCTCCCCTCTCTCCTCCCTCCTCTCCCCCTAAAATATAAAATGCCCGAAACACAACAGCGAACTTAACGCCGTCTCCACCACATTATCCCTGCTGTCGTAAACCCAATTAAAGGGATCATTAACAGAGCCATCCAAGTTAATAACTGTCCTAGTTGGGGAGTCAAATTAATCCGACGATTTTTGGCTTCTTTGGGACGAATGGAAAGAACTTGTTGATCCTGTTTACTTAACCAGCTTACTGAATTCAGGAAAACATCTCCGTTGAGTTGCTGTTCAAATAAGCCATTAGTCATAAATTCTGAATTACCTAAGACAACCAAGCGTGAAGAGGCAGTATTTTGATTAGGCTTTGCTGATGGTGTAGGATTAGTTTTTGTCAACGCCACACCTAGAGTTAATGGTCCAGTGCGATCGCTATCTGCATTAAACTCTAATTGTTCCCCTTCTGAATTACTTTCTGCCCAACTTTGATTATCTGTGATCAACAAAGGAGTTTGCTCAATTCCTTTAACAGGAGTTATTTCTATTGGTCGGGATAGAGGATAAAAAGAAATGTCATTACCAAAATCTTTAGTAATTGGATGCTGACTATATTGGGTAACAACTGGCGTAGCTGCACCTAATCCCACTAAACGTCCTTTTCCAGAAGCATCAACCGCTAACCGATTATCTAACTTAACTCCCCACTCTTGCAGTAAGCTATCCAGTTTGGGATCTGTCTTCGGGTCTACCATTACTAATAAACTGCCACCCCCAGACAAGTAATTTTTTAAAGCATTTACTTCCCCTGGAAATAGCGCCCGTTTTGCACCCGCTACGACTACAGCAGCCGCGTCTGGGGGAATTACTGATTTTTGAGCTAAATTTAGTGGTTCAGCCGTAAAATTTTGATCTTGTAGCCTACTAATAGCTTCAGAAATTCCACCTTGTACAGGATCTAAGGGACGTTCACCATGTCCTTGTAGGAAGTATATTTTAGCTTGGCGATCGCTCAAAATTTGCGTTATCCCATTAGTTACCTTAGCTTCAGAAAGTGAATCTCCTGGCTGTAAATTTTGCACTAACTGTCGCTTTTTCCCTGATTCAATATACACTTCACCAGCAGATTTAACTCCAAACTGCTGCGCCACTCCTGGTTTCAGTTCAGGATCGACAAAATCAAAGCTAAATTGAGAACTAGAGCGACGGTAATTTTCTAACAATTCTCGATTTGCTGGGTTTTGGTTGCTATCAAATACCCAAACTTTTACAGGTTGTTGCAAAGACTTAGCAACTTGTTGTGACTGCGGTGAGAGAGTAAACAGTTGATTTTCAGTTAAATCCCAACGCACTGCATTACGGACAGCTAGAAAATTAATCAAACCTAAAATGCCCAAAACTGCCAAGGTCGCAACTAAAGCATTTGTACCTACTTGAGTAGATCTACTCCCCCAAAACTTGCGTGCCGCGCTGCCTGTCAACAGCCACAAAACTATAATTCCTATTCCGATAATTAATAAAGTTAAGGGAATTAGGGAGCTAGTACCAGAGACATACTGAGCCACTAATCCCATAATGCACAAGATTGGACCTAACAAAAAAAGATATTCTAAATATTGACGATTTTTAGCGATTGTTTTCATATTAGACATTAGTTATTAATGAGCAATTATCAATCATCGGTCACTGGTCACTGGTCACTGTTAATTGCTACTTACGAGCGTTGGAAACGAAGTGCTTCGATAGACTGTGCTGTGAGAAATATGCCTAAAACAATGTAACTAACAAACATAATCAAGCTACTTGTATCAAAGATACCTTGGATTAAATTGTTGTAATGTTTGAGTAAAGATAAATGACCGATCGCATCTCCTATTGGACCGCCGATACTTTTGGCAATCACATCAATTATCCAGAGGCTTAAAACTAAAAAGAACGTCATAAATGCAGCTAAAATCGAGCTATCAGTTACAGAAGAAATAAACATTCCTAACGATAAAACTGCTGCTGCTAATAAAATCAAGCCTAAATGAGCGAGGAGCGGTAAACCAGGTTGAATTGAGGGTTTTGCTGCACTGAAGGCGATCGCTTCATACAGCAATAATGGCAGTACCATTGTGATAAAAAACGTTAGCACTCCTAATAGTTTACCTACAGCTACCGCCCAGTTTGTCAGAGGGGACGTTGCCAACAATTCTAGAGTTCCGCGCTTGCGTTCTTCAGCATACAACCCCATTGAGAGAATTGGTAGCACAAATAAAGCCAGCGATCCCATCACGTTTAAGAAAAGTTGCAAAAATTCATAAGGTACATCTAAAGGAGGTGTAAATTCACCTTGTTGTCCTTGTAAATCTCTCAAAGCAGCTTGTTGAATAATACCTTCTGGTCCCAGCAAAATTGCTACAAAAAAGAAGCCAGAAAACAGCCAGAAAACAGCCGCTACCACATAAGCAAGTGGTGAAGCAAAATAGCCTTGCAATTCTTTTCTATAAATCGCCAAAATATTAGCAATTATGATATTCATATTGATTTAAAATTGTGAATTGATCAACAAATCTGGCTCTTGTAAGCTAACGCGCATTTAAATTGTACATTTTATAACTCAGTAGAAAAGTTATCAAACACAATACCCCTCTCTCCTCACTCTCTCAAATATAAAATGCGCGAAACACAACAGCTTATGAAACTACATCAAACTTCCTTTCGGCGGATTTTATTGTCTCGGATTCTGCTGCTGTGTGTACCAGTTTTATTGATGGGAATTTATGTAACTTACAGAAAGGCGGTTTCTAGTCTCCAAAAAACTGCCCGCCAAAACTTGAAAGAAAGTGCTATTAGACAAGGGAAGAATATTGATGAGTCAATCAAAAACATGAAAACTAATTTGTTAGTAGCTAGTGAAACCACAGCCATTAAATCAGGAACTCCACAGTCATCCCAACAATTTTTAGAACAAATAGCTCCAAAATTGCCTCCACAGAAAAAATGTCTGGAATTAAAAGATTTATTATCTCAAAAAAATATTGCTAGTACTTGTCCCGATAAAATTATGAATAATTTTATAGATAAAAATTTATGGTTGCAGCATCAAAAAAAAAATCAATTTAATCGAGATCCAATAATTATAGATTTCGCCACAGTCCCCAACTCTAGTATTAATACTGAAATTGAGCAATCTATTTCAAAAACCGCAACAAAAAAAAACGGAATTAATTTAATATTAAGTGCGCCTGTGTATGACATCAATGGTAATCTTCGCTACGCTTTAAGTATGCAGTCAGCACTAATGTTGGAGGAAGAAGCCCAGCCAGGATCTCTTTCTGGTTATACAGTTGTCATTGATCAAAATGGCACAATTTTGGCGCATCTGCTTGCTAAATTAGTGGGAACAAATATCAAGCAATTGGAA
The DNA here is from genome assembly GCA_049646245.1 of Crinalium sp. Lineage (GTDB taxonomy): Bacteria > Cyanobacteriota > Cyanobacteriia > Cyanobacteriales > PCC-9333 > Crinalium. The sequence goes on from JBARVL010000442.1 coordinate 7,912, forward strand.
GATGCACAAAGACTTCAAGGTGCTGTAAAAAATGCGATCGCAGGTTATCCTTCTTTTCAGCACTTGTCGTCATTTGAAGAAACAGGAGGGGAATTATTAGCTGGATATAGTGCTATTGCAAGCCCAATTACTAGCCAAAAACCACAAGAATGGGTAATTTTAGCGGTACAAAGTCGCCAAGATGCCTTGTTTGAAATTAGAGAAGTTTGGCAATTGCTATTTGTGATAACTTTGTGTCTAATTTTAGCTTGCTTATTAGCAACTTTATATATAGCAAGAGAACTAGCAAGACCTGTAGAAAAATTACGAGATTATGCCAATAAAAAGCAGCATTTACTTTCTACAGATCAAGTTCCCAATAACTTTAAAATTAGAGAATTCCATGAATTAGCACTCGCTCTTAATATTATGGTGGAGAGGCTAGAAACAGGTGCAGCAGAAATAGAAGCCGCAAGGATTGAAGCGCAAACGGCTAATCAACTAAAAAATGAGTTTTTGGCAACTACTTCCCATGAATTAAGAACTCCCCTAAATGGGATAATTGGCTGTATTCGCTTGGTTAAAGATGGCTATTGTGATGATAGAGAAGAAGAATTAGAGTTATTACAACGTGCTGATGAAGCAGCTATTCACTTACTGGAAATTATTAATGATATTTTGGAT
>JBARVL010000443.1:0-3896 GCA_049646245.1 Crinalium sp.
AATCTGTGGAGTTTGTCAACGAGTCGGGTATGTCTATGCTCGATTTTGGACTATGTGTGGCAATTCGGCAAGCTTTAGCTCAAGGTGCTGAGGGTGGTTTCCATGAGATTCAGAAAGTTTTCGATTTAGACTACCGCTATAAAGGTGCAACAGAATTAATCACTTTTATTGATAACCACGACATGGCGAGGTTTCAAAGTTTGAACCCAGATCCAGCTATGTTGAAAGTTGCGATCGCACTGATTATGACTTGTCGCGGTATCCCTTGCATCTACTACGGTACTGAGCAATATCTCCACAACGACACCAACGGCGGTGAAGATCCTTATAACCGCCCGATGATGGATAAGTGGGATACTGAAACAGAAATTTATCGCCTGATGCGCTTGTTGGCGGGTGTGCGTCGCTTAAATCCTGCGGTATCAATGGGTAGACATTGGCAGCAATATATTACTGCTGATGTTTATTGTTATGTTCGCAAGTATCGGGATTCCATCTGTTTTGTAGCATTAAATCGTGGTGGTGCAACAACACTTCCTGAAGTAATGACTTGTCTACCAAATGGTGAACATACTTGCGTTGTGACGCGCCGTAAATTTGAAGTAGTTGATGGGAAGATTTACAACTTAGAATTAGAAGAACGGGATGCGATCGTTCTTAGTCATGTAGGTGAACGAGTAAAAGCACAAACGATTGTACGGGCGCAACTCAACGGAGTTGAAACCCAACCAGGGGAGTGGGTGGTAGTGATTGGTGATTGTCCCGAACTTGGTAACTGGGATATTGCTAAAGGGTTTCGGTTGGAATATATCAACGACAGCACTTGGTTTGGTGAGATTCCATTTAATGAAAGTGCTGGTAACTTGATTACTTATAAATATGCCATTTTGCGAGAAGGCACTTCTCCGTTGCGAGAAAACATAGTTCCTCGTCGTTGGTATGTCGCCAGTGAAGGTACTGTGAAGTGGCGCGATATGTGGGCATCGGGTAGAGAAGCGTAGTTGAAGATGGGGGGGCGGAAGCGCCCCTTCGTCTATATTTAATATGATTTTATTATGTTATTCTATTTATTATTAAATTATATTTAATATCTTTTTTATGCTTGGTGAAACATATTTTGCAACTAGACTAGGTGATATTTACGAATATTCGATAATTCCATACAAATGCGGTAAATGTACGTCAAACGAAAGTGTTAGTTATTTTTGGGAGCTATGCGTAGATGTTTCTGGGAATATAATTTTTATTTTAAGTTTAGAGGATTTGAGTCAGAATGATTTTAATATTGATATTATAGATAATATTTCTGGTATCTCTTCTGATGGATTGTGGAAAATTACCAGTAATAATATTCACATTAAGTTAACCACATCAAAATACATAAATTCGTCTCACCAAATTAATCATTTTTGTATTCCTAGTCGTGTTATTTTAAATTTAACAGCATCCCAAGATCTCAAATTTGATTTAGTTAGAGCCTATCCTAGTAATTTCACTTTTTCAACAATTGATTATGAACGTGGGTTTATAGTAAGTCTTAATAAGAAAGATATTTATTTCCAACGGGTTAGTAAGCATAAAGAAATTATTGACTTTATTGATTCAGGGAGAATTAGGAATGCTCTTTTATCAACTCTAGAGATTCCTATTGATTCTCATGAAGTGATAGAAAATATAGAAGAGGAAATTATAAATATAAGTTGGTTTATCAGCATTTTAAGCCTGAACTTAAATTTCGTGCCTGTAGTTGAGTATTTTAATCAGAATAAGCTAGTCCAAATTTCTATAGAAAATACGTATAAGACAAATTTTAATCCCACATATATTATTGATAATTGTAAAATTAGTCGAGGAATACCGAAAGCATTTGATAATAGTTACTCAAAATACAAAAAAATAAATAGTCAGATGGACTTGAATACTTTTATTGGTTTTTTAGTAGAAACTAGACAACAAAGTTATATTGATTTAAAGCTGGCAACAATGATAATGGCTTATGAATATTTTTTGTTAAAATATTTGATATTGCAAGGAGTAGCGTTAGACAAAATTGGAGAGAATGTACAGCAAAAGCTAGGGCAAGCTAACAAATATCTTCGTTTTATCCCAAAAGAAATAACAAGTGACATCTTGAGAGATTCATTACGTAATCCTTTGTTTCATCAGGGAGAGATCCCTAAGTTGAATTTAGATGAAAAAATCGCTGAATTTGAAAAGTATTATGATTTCTTAATAAAAATCTTTTTAAAGGTTCTTGATTATCAAGGAAAATATATATCAGTAGTAACCAATTATCCTGAAAACGCCTAAAATTTAAGTAACTTGGCTGAATGCGAAGCAGATTTACAACAAGGTGCAGTTGTTACAGTTGAAGCAAGTCGCATTCGTGTTCGCCGTTTACCATTAATAACTTAGAAGTGCAATCGCACGTTGTACCAACCCATGAAAATGCTACACATCCGCATTTAAAACGCATGAAAATTTATTTGACTAAAGGTTCTAGTCTGGCTAAAACTTCATCAACCCATTCTAGAGGAGCTTTTTCTACAAAATCAGCTTTTCTGGCATCACAGTCAATTGTTCTAATCTGATCAACTAAAACGACTCCAGAGGTTTTCATTGACGTTGGTAATTCAACTTCAAATGGCCATCCTTTTTGACGGTTCGTAATCGGACAAATCAAAACTAATTTAGAGATTTGGTTATAAGCCGCAGGAGAGATGACAAGAGCAGGACGATAACCTGCTTGCTCGCTACCTGTTCTCGGATTTAGTTGTACCTGAATGATATCTCCACGTTCAGGAACACGCCCTGCAATCTTTACCAAGTTTCTTCTCCCACAGCTTCTCCCCACTCCATCTCATCATGTTGCATATCAGGAGTGATGTTTTCAAGCAACTGCTCTAAGCGGTACTTGGGTTTTACGGGAGACAGAACCAACCGATTTTCTTCAATTGTAATTGAAACTATTGTTCCTTCAGTCCATTCAACCTGTTGCACAAGCGTTTGCGGTAGTCGAACTCCCAGGGAGTTTCCCCACGAACTGACTTTTTGAGTGAGCATAATTAACGTTTGCTTATGTATATACATTAAGTATACTAGCACCCAAAACCAGTTATAGCAATTAGCGATCGCACATCGCGTCTAAATAACCCACCATCAATCGCTACAATCGTCTTACAGAGAAATACCAAATTCTACTTCCATGTGCCAACTGCTAGGGATGAATTGCAATGTACCTACCGATATCTGCTTTTCATTTGAGGGATTTTCGGCGCGGGGAGGTAAAACTGATGAACATCAGGATGGTTGGGGAATTGCCTTTTTTGAAGGCGTAGGATGTCGCCTCTTTATAGATGAGAACTCGTCTTCCACTTCACCTATTGCAGATTTGGTGCGAAAGTACCCGATCCAATCTACTAATGTAATTGCTCATATCCGCAAAGCAACCTTTGGCGCTGTTGCATTAGAAAATTGTCACCCGTTTCAGCGAGAGTTATGGGGTAAATATTGGATATTTGCACACAACGGCGATTTACCGGATTTTTATCCAGAAAGTGCGGGGTTTTATCGTCCCGTTGGTCAAACCGATAGTGAACGGGCATTTTGCCTGATTCTCAATACTCTGCGCCAAAGATTTCCTGATGGTAAACCACCTTTGGGAGAGCTTTATTCTGTGATAAAAGAAATTACAGATGCGATCGCACTTAAAGGTACATTCAATTACCTGCTTTCCGATGGCGAACATCTTTTCGCCTACTGTTCCACCAAACTATGTTACGTCGTGCGAAAAGCTCCTTTTGCCGCAGCGCATTTAATTGATGCTGATATTACGGTTGATTTTCAGGAGTTGACAACGCCGAGCGATCGCGTTGCAGTCATCGCCACACTTCCCT
>JBARVL010000444.1:0-8500 GCA_049646245.1 Crinalium sp.
TCTGATTCAGAGGCTTTGGGGGGCATCCTTGCTCGAAAAACCTCAAATGGCGCTGGATTTGAGTAAACTGCTACCACAAATTCTGATTACCCAAGGCATTCGCGCCCAAGTATACCAAGAAAATATAGCGGGTAGCGATCGCCAATTTTTTGAGTTTGAGCCTAATATTGACCCTGATGCTAAAGATTATGTTACCGTAACACCTGCCTTGTTTAAGGGGGAAAGGTTACTACGACGCGGTAGGGTAATTGAACCAGATTCTAGTGATATTTGAAAATTAATTTTATTTACCTCCTCCGGCTGATGGCACAAGGGGGATAAACAGATAAGGATATATGGAAATTCAAGAAATTATCGGTTTTGATTTAGGTCACGGGGAAACTGCCGTAGCTAGGGCAGTGGTAGAGAGTATTGAACCTCCCGAAATGCTAGAAATTAATAATAAAAAAGTTCAAATTACCGCTCTTGGTTGGCATCCTGAACTTGGTTATCTTGTGGGGGAACAAGCATTAATTCAAGCTGGGGTTACGCAGCTAGATATCTCTTTTAAACAAAAGCCAAACAACGATCCTAATTATCGTAAGACAATTCAGAATTTTTTAACAACTTACTATCATTTGTTAAAAGAAAGTAAACAAATTGATGTTGGCGAGGGTAGTTATTTTTATGTAGGTTGTCCTTCAGGATGGTCAGTTAGCGATCGCCAAGCATACCAAAAATTACTGCAAGAAGCTGGCATACCCTCAATTAACGTTGTCCCTGAATCTAGGGCTGCTTTCATGCAAGCTAAAGAAGCAGGAAAACTAGAGTATGAAAAACTGCAATCATCGGCACTAATAATTGATATTGGTTCTTCAACAACAGATTTTACCCTGGTTAAAAGCTTATCAGAAATCCCCATAGATTTTGGTAGTAACGTTTTGGGAGCTTCCTTAATTGATAAAGCTATTTTTGCTCAAACTCTCGCCAACCACTCAGACACAGAATTACTAGAAAGAGTCTTTAGTAAATATCCTCATCACCAAGCACGTTGCGAACTTGCTTGTCGCAAAGCCAAAGAAGATTACTTTTCTAACGAAGAACTATACAGCCATCCCCAATCATTTGCTCGTGGTTTTGAGTCGATCAATGAACAGATTTATTTCATACCACAAGTTAATAAATCTGTGATGGAAAGTATTTTAAACCAACCCTTACCTGAACTGGGAAATAAAAGTTGGATGGATACTTTCCGTAATGCAGTAAATGAAGCAAAAGATCAACTCAAACAACAAGGAATTGTGCCTAGAGTTCTGCTAATGACTGGCGGTGCATCCCGAATGAAATTCACCCGCTTTATTTGCTCAGAAATTTTTCCCGAACCAGAAACACAAGTTAGACCAGATCCAGAACCAGAAAGGTGTATTGCATTAGGTTTAGCACGAGTAGGAAGATGGGATTTACGAGCAACTGCATTTAAACAAGAAGTAAACCAACTTTTAGACTCAAATAAACTAAAAAACTTAATTGAGAAACATATACCAGAGTTAATCGAATTGTTAACTAAACCACTGGTAGATGGTTTAATTGCCAATGCAGTTCAACTTGCTTTGAAAGATTGGCAAAAAAACAAAATACGGACATTAGCTGACTTAGAAAGCGTAATGAAACAACGCGCAGAGGAATGGATAAAAACCTCTGACTCTCAACAGATAGTTAAACGTCAATCCGTCGCTTGGTTTAATAGCAAAATTCAACCAGAATTAGCTCAAGAAACCGATCCGATTTGTCAAATGTATCAGATACCTAGAAGTAGCTTAAGATTTGAGGAAGGTATCGACCCAGCAGTAGTAAACCCAGATTTATCTATTGGAGACGCGATCCTTGCGGAAACAGTAGGATTTATTGTAAATGTAGTGATTGGTAGTGGTACTGTTGGTAGCGTTATTGCTTTAATTTTAACTGGGCATTTAACCTGGCCCATTGTATTAGTTTATGGTGCTTCGGTGCTTGCTGCTGGAGTTGAGATAACTCGTAGTAAAACCCAACAAGCAATCAAGACTAATGTAGATGTTCCTAGTTGGACTCGTTCTATTCTTTTAGGAGATAATAAGATTGATTCTATCTGTCAGGAAATACGCCCTGAATTAGAAAAGGTGCTGAAAGAACAACTAACAGGTAATCAAGCAGCTTTTGATCAATTAATTGAAAAAGTTGGTCAAGGGTTGAAATCTGCTCTTTCTAGTAAGGTTCAAGAGGCAATAATTTTAATTCAATAGACCAATGAGCAAAAGTCTAAATTACCCCCCTTTATCCCCCCGATGTTTTGGGGGGAAATTGGCTCCCTCCCCAAAACATCGGGGAGGGCTGGGGTGGGGTCAGAGATATTTATGCAAGAGGTCTAATAAGTAGACTTGTTGCATAAATAAAATTGGAGATAAAATTGGAGATAATTAACCACAGATATCCACAGATGCACACAGATAAACACAGATGTAAGAATGGATTTTTATAACAGGTATAGTAGATACTGGTAATTTAGATTGGTTTGGATAAAGCTTAAACTCAAATCATGCCATCATACAAAAATCGCGAAGCGTTCATTCCCTTTAGCCGTAACGATGTTATTCAATTATGCTTGCAAGATGGTCAGCTATCTGCTAATGATGCTGAAAAATTTAATAACTTTTGCCAACTTCTATCGGCTTATTACCATTTCCGCTTTCATCAAACCTTAGAAGTAATTAAAGAAAACTACGTTCCTTTTAATCCCAATACACATATTCAACCATTATTTCCACCGTCTCTTGACCAATATAACGAGATGGAAGTAAGGGTAGTTGAAGCGTTTAACCATATTTTAGAAAGAGCTAATTATGTTCGTTTGCTGGAGGTATCTGTACAAGAAGCTTTGGCAAATAAATCTTTAATTGATTTGAAAACTGAGGTTGATTTTAATGACTTTGATCAATTTATCTGCTATTATCAAGGCGATTTTACAAAAACAATTACAGTAAAAAAACTGGTATTTTGGAAGGAAGAAAAGACTATTGAGGTTTTTGAACGAATTGTTATACTAATTAAATTTAAAGAACCTGCTTACTTTTTGTCTCAAAAAGTCGAGATAGACAAGCTAAAATTTATTCCAGGTAAAATGTATGTTTACTTTTATAAAGATGTTCCTCAATTAGATATTGATTTGCTCTTTCCTAACGTGACAACCCACATGACTTGGAAGGATCGGCTACTGTTTGGAATTCCAGCAATTGGCGCTGCTGTTCCACTGGTTTTAAAAGCATTACCAAATTTGTTACTGCTAATTGCTGCTATTTTATTGGTACTCAATGCTAAACCCTTAATAGAATCGTTGAATGTCAAGCCTGAGCAAGTTCAAAATATTATGCCTATTTTAGTTGCAACGCTTTCTTTGGCGATGACTTTAGGAGGATTTGCTTTCAAACAATATAATACTTACAAAAATAAAAAAATCAAGTTTCAAAAAAATGTAACTGACACGCTTTTCTTCAAAAATTTAGCTAATAACGATAGTGCCTTTGGGCGGCTGATAGATATGGCTGAGGAAGAGGAGTGTAAGGAAATTATTTTAGTTTATTACCATCTTTTGACCAGTAAAACACCGCTAAACTCAGAACAGTTAGACTCTGCTATTGAAACATGGATGGAGAATAAGTTCGGCACTACGATTAACTTTGATATTAACGGTCCATTGAGCAATTTGAAAGAGATTCATGGCAAGGTTATGAGTAATAGGGGAGAAATATCTCTATTACAATGTGATAGTGAAGGATTTTGTCACGTTCTTTCTTTAGACGATGCTATGGAGGTACTAGATTATGTTTGGGATAATGCTTTCCGGTATAACGGTATAGATTTGTAGTCAGGTATTTAAATTATGCTCACAAAAAAATTGGTCTTGCTTTCATTGAGTTTTGCTGTCACTCTCGGCAATGTTATCACTCCAGCTATAGCTCAAGGAAAAACTATCCCATTACAGCAGGTAAACGATCGCTCTTGTTTAAGTGATGCAGATAAATTAGGATTAGATGATCAGCTTTGGGCTAAGTTAAATAAAAAAGGCGATCGCACTGCTTTAATAAAATCAATTAATCATAGTTTGGGTTATTTAAACACACCACAAGCAGTAGCAGCTTATCAAAATTATCAAGTTCCTGGTGTTACACTAGGGCGCGTGCGCCGTTCCCTGATTCGTTTCCGTCAGTTATTACTAACTTCAAAAACACCAGCACAATTGCAAGCGGCTGTCAAGCGAGAATTTACCTTTTATCAGTCAGTAGGTAATGATAATCAAGGTAGCGTGTTATTTACAGGCTATTATCAACCAATTCATCAGGCGAGTAGAAAAAGAACCGCAGAATATCGCTATCCACTTTATAAATTACCACCGAATATTGCTAACTGGTCTAAACCACATCCGACGCGGGCAGAATTAGAAGGAGAAGATGGTTTACAGGGAAATAGTAGTAAATTAAAAGGATTAGAATTAGTTTGGATGCGCGATCGCTTAGAAGCATTTTTAGTGCAAGTACAAGGCTCTGCTCAACTGCAACTAACCGATGGTAGTATGATGACTGTGGGTTTTGCAGGTGCAACCGATCACGCCTACAGCAGTTTAGGTAAAGAACTGATCAAAGATGGCAAAATACCTCAAGAAGGTGTAACTTTACCGATAATTCTTAAATACTTTCAAGGCAATCCTGAAGAATTAAATACCTATATTCCTCGTAACCGTCGCATGGTATTTTTCAAAAATACTAATGGTGCGCCAGCGATGGGGAGTATTAATGTACCAGTAACGGCGGATCGTTCAATTGCTACAGATAAATCAATAATGCCCCCAGGTGCATTAGCATTAATCCACGCAGAGATACCTTATCCTAATGTTAAGGGTGAAATGGAACAACGTTTAGTTAGTCGCTATGTATTAGATCAAGATACAGGTAGCGCGATCAAAGGTGCAGGAAGAGTAGATTATTTTATGGGTACAGGAAAAGTTGCAGGCGATCGCTCGGCGGTGACTGTTGGGAAAGGGCAATTGTATTATTTGTTGTTGAAACAGTAAATTATCAGGGCGCAGAGACAAACTTTTGGTTAGATGTTGGGTTTCCTGCGTCAACCCAACCTACAACTACTTCTAATTACGCAGCCCATTTAAACACCCTTTGCGCCCTTTGCGTTCCCTTTGCGCCCTTTGCGTTAAAAATAAAACCATTAACTCAAACAAGAAACCTATAAGCTGTAAGCTGATTTACGGCGCTTATGACTATTCAAAATGGCAACCATCAACGACAACTATCTTAAACTTAAAGCTGGCTACCTATTCCCCGAAATTGCCAGACGAGTAAATGCTTTTGCAGAAGCAAACCCAGATGCGAACATTATCCGCTTAGGTATCGGTGACGTTACCGAACCTTTACCAGAAGCTTGTCGCGCAGCGATGATTAAAGCTGTGGAAGATATGGGCGATCGCAACTTATTCAAAGGTTATGGTCCCGAACAAGGTTATGCTTGGTTAAGAGAAAAAATTGCCGCCCATGACTTCCAAGCGCGGGGATGCAATGTTGATGCTTCGGAAATCTTTATCTCTGATGGTTCCAAGTGCGACACAGGCAACATTCTCGATATCTTTGGTAATAACAATACCATTGCCGTTACCGATCCTGTTTATCCCGTGTATGTTGATACTAATGTCATGGCGGGACATACTAGAGATGCTAACGATAAAGGCGAGTATGGCGGATTAGTTTATTTACCTGTGACAGCAGAGAATAACTTTACCGCAGAAATTCCTTCACAGAAAGTAGATTTAATTTATCTGTGCTTCCCCAATAACCCTACAGGTGCAGTTGCAACAAAAGAACACCTGAAAGCATGGGTTGATTATGCGAAAGCGAATAATTCGATTATTTTCTTTGATGCAGCTTACGAAGCATTTATAACTGATTCAGATCTACCTCATTCTATCTATGAAATAGAAGGTGCGAGAGATTGTGCGATCGAATTTCGTTCTTTCTCTAAAAATGCAGGTTTTACCGGAACTCGTTGCGCGTTAACAGTAGTACCCAAAACTTTAACCGCAAAAGCTGCTGATAATTCCGATGTTGAACTGTGGAAACTGTGGAATCGTCGCCAATCTACCAAGTTTAATGGCGTATCTTATATAGTACAACGTGGCGCGGAAGCAGTTTATTCTGAGGAAGGACAAGCGCAAACCAAAGCATTAGTTAGCTTCTACTTAGAAAACGCCAAAATTATTCGCGAACAACTAACTGCTGCTGGTTTTGCAGTATACGGTGGTGTGAATGCGCCTTATGTTTGGGTGAAAGCGCCGAATAATTTATCTAGTTGGGATTTCTTTGATAAATTGCTGCAAAATTGTAACGTTGTGGGAACTCCTGGTTCTGGTTTTGGTGCAGCAGGTGAAGGTTATTTCCGTATTTCGGCATTTAATAGTCGGGAGAATGTCGAAGAAGCAATGAAGCGGATTACTGATAAGTTTAAGGCTTAAGCTTGAGGGTGGGCAACGCCCACCTATTTACAATATATAATTAATCTATTGTGAGAAAAGATTGATCGGGTTGCGTAACTATAAGTTAAAAATTGAATTAAAGATCCAATTTTGTTAAAAAAATGACACTCAAAGAACAACTCATTCAGGAAATTGACGAACTCCCAGAATCTAATCTACAAAAAGTATTAGAATTTGTTCATTCTATTAAAGCTGAACAACAATCCCATATAGAGGATAGAGTATGGCAAGCCTACTTAGATTCAGAACGGGAAAGAGAGGAGGTTTACCGTCGTCTTGCAAACTCCTGATTTTCTAAACAAATCTCTAGTTCTGAAAATTCATAACAGACAAATAGAGAAGTTTGGCGGAAGTGTAGGTATTCGAGATGAAGGATTGTTAGAGTCTGCCCTCGCTCAACCGCAGGTTACATTTGCTGGTGAATTACTGCATCCCACAATTTATGAGCAAGCAGCAGCTTATCTTTATCATCTCGCAATGAACCATCCTTTTATTGATGGCAATAAACGCACAGCATTTGCGGTGATGGATACTTTTTTGCGGTTAAATGGTTATGTGCTTAATTTGACTGATGAGCAAGCTTACAATTTAGTATTACAGGTAGTTCAGAATCAGATCAGTAAGCAAGAATTAATTGGTTATTTGCAGAGCGCGATCGCACAAATTAAATAAAACTGTATAAGCAGAATAGATAAATAGGACTTACGCACCGAAAGCCTGAAACCTTGATCCCCCCTACCCCCCTTTTTAAGGGGGGAAAATTCAAAGTCCCCCTTTTTAAGGGGGATTTAGGGGGATCTCTGCGTAAGTGCTGGTAAAATTAAACTTAATATCTACTGATTCCTAGAAGAACGCAACATCAACTGAAACCCACCAATTTCAGTAGTAAATCCCCATCGCTCGTAAAACTTCACCATCTCCGGTAAGCAATACAAACCCAAATATTCCACTGATTGCAATTGCGGATGATTAACAACTGAATCTAATAACTGTTTCCCTAAACCTTGATCTCTATAATCAGGCTTAACAATAACATCAAAAATAATTGCTCTATAAACAAAATCTGTTAATACGCGGGTGAATGCAACTAAGCGATCGCACTCATCGACTAACCCAATAATAATATCCGAAGCCGCCAGCATTTTATCTACCTCTGGACGGGTGCGCTTGTCACTCCAGAATTCATTTTTGTACAACTCCACCAAATCAGAAATTTGTTGCTCATTTAGTTGCGAGACAACTCTGTAACTCTCCATCATTAGTTAGATCAAGCAAGGATTCTTAGGAAAGTTTACTACTGTTAGGCAAGATATGCGATCGCACATCATCTATTGCAGTTAAACTGCGTAGCGGCTATCACTCTTGAGAAATCTGCTTTCGTGAGTAGAAATTCATATAATAGGGTCTACCTTAAGAGTCTACCTAATTCTTAATAAATTTTATAGTCTGAGCATAGGATTCACTCAAACATAAGAGAAAAAAATTTTATTATGACAACAGATCTTAATACCGAGATCAACAAGCCTACAGAGACCAAGGGCAAAATGCAAGGCTCACTCTGGCTAGGCGTTCTCCTAATTGTATTAGGAATTGCTGCGATCGCACTGCCTACCGCCTCAACAATCTTCGTTGAAACATGGTTCGCTTTAATCCTAGCTTCTGCGGGTGCTGCTAAAGCTGTCTACGCATTTCAAACCCGTGCAGAAGGAGGCTTTGTTTGGAAGCTATTACTCAGCATCCTCTACATTGCCACAGGTGTAATGCTGTTTGTTAATCCATTAACAGGTATCCTCACCCTGACTTTATTACTTGGTAGTTTCTTACTGACAGAAGGCGTATTCAATTTAATCCTCGCATTCCGGTTACGTCCGCAACAAAACTGGATATGGGTATTAGTTGATGGCATCATTACTATATCCCTCGGTGCGATGATTTGGTTCCAGTGGCCTTTCG
>JBARVL010000445.1:0-6483 GCA_049646245.1 Crinalium sp.
ACTCTACGCCGAATTTTGGAGGAAGTTAAACCAGTAGAAATTTATAATTTAGGCGCTCAGTCCCACGTTAAGGTGAGTTTTGACTCTCCAGAATACAGTGTTGATAGTGTTGGGATGGGAACTTTACGTTTGTTAGAAGCAATTCGAGATTATCAGCAACGTACTGGAATTCAGGTACGGTTCTACCAAGCTGGTTCTTCTGAAATGTTTGGTAAGGTGCAGGAAGTACCACAGAAGGAAACTACACCGTTTTATCCACGTAGTCCTTATGCTTGTGCTAAAGTTTACGCTCATTGGCAAACAATAAATTATAGAGAATCTTACGGGTTATTTGCCTGCAACGGGATATTATTTAACCACGAATCACCACGTAGAGGTGAGACGTTTGTTACTCGAAAAATTACTAGAGCGATCGCTCGTATTATAGCTGGCAAACAAAAAAATACTTTCTTGGGTAATCTCGATGCCAAGCGAGATTGGGGTTACGCTAAAGACTATGTGAAAGCTATGTGGTTGATGCTACAACAAGATCATCCTGATGATTATGTCATTGCTACAGGTGAAACTCATTCTGTAGGCGAGTTTCTTGACCTGGCTTTTGGTTATGTGAATCTCGATTGGCATAAATATGTCGAATTTGATGAACGCTACCTACGACCAGCCGAAGTAGATTTACTCATTGGAGATCCCACTAAATCAAAGCAAAAATTAGGTTGGCAACCTTCTGTCACATTTCCAGAATTAGTCGCTTTGATGGTAGAAGCAGATTTGCAAGCATTAGGCTTAACTTCTCCTAATGGCAATGGTTCTAATTCGTTTCCAGATCTTGCCACAATCCGCCAGAATGTGGGCAGAATGCACGATTAATTAGTTGTAAATAAATATCTCTGACCCCACCCCAACCCTCCCCTTCATAAGGGGAGGGAGTTAGTTTCCGCTTTACTAAAGCAGGGCTGTTTGATTTTCAGAGGCAAATTCTTAAAGAAAGAGAAGTAAAATGACTAATTTGGATTTGAGTAACAAACGCATTGTAGTTACAGGTGGAGCAGGATTTTTAGGACGCAAGGTAATAGCTCAGTTAACTTCTTTTGGTGCAAATCCTGAGAAGATTACAGTAACGCGATCGCATGATTGTGACCTCCGCATCCTAGAAAATTGTCAAAGGGCGGTTGATCAACAAGACATCATCATTCATTTAGCGGCGCACGTTGGCGGTATTGGTTTAAATCAAGCCAAACCAGCCGAACTTTTTTATGACAATTTGATCATGGGTACTCAATTGATTCATGCTGCTTATCAAGCAGGTGTGGAAAAGTTTGTCTGTGTTGGTACTATTTGTGCTTATCCTAAGTTCACACCAGTACCTTTCAAAGAGGATGATTTATGGAATGGTTATCCTGAAGAAACTAATGCTCCTTATGGCGTTGCCAAAAAAGCTTTATTAGTTCAACTTCAATCTTATCGTCAGCAGTATGGATTTAATGGCATTTACTTATTACCAGTAAATTTGTATGGACCTGAAGATAACTTTGACCCCAAGAGTTCCCATGTCATCCCAGCTTTAATTCATAAGGTGCATGAAGCGCAACAAAAGGGCGATAAGCAATTACCTGTGTGGGGAGATGGTAGCCCTAGCAGAGAGTTTCTGTATGTAGATGATGCGGCACTCGGCATTGTAATGGCTACTCAAGATTATGATGGTGCTGAACCAGTAAACCTGGGAACTAATTATGAAATTACTATCCGCGATTTAGTGGAACTAATTTGTGAATTAATGGAGTTTCAAGGGGAAATTGTTTGGGAAACTGATAAGCCTAATGGTCAACCTCGGCGCTGTTTAGATACGGAACGGGCAAAGCAGGAATTTGGATTTACTGCCCAGGTGGAATTTAAGCAAGGGCTGAAAAATACAATTGACTGGTATCGCCATAATCAATGAACAATGAACAATGAACAATTATCAATTATCAATTACCACGCAATGGCTTGATCGTATTGATGGCGAACGCGCAATATTTTTTATTTAGCTCAAATACCCAGAAAATCCGGAATATCATTGCTAAGAACAATTCCATTTGTCACCAAGACGAGTTCACCTTTCTTGAGTTAAGGGCAAGCTGTTAATTGTTAATTGTTAATTGTTAATGAAAAATCAACAAAGTAAAGCCGAACTCCGCCGAGAGTTATTAAAGTTGCGGCAGTCTTTACCGAGAAATGTATGGATAGAAAAAAGCGATCGCATCTGTAGTCATATCCAATCTTCACCACTGTATGAAGAAGCGCGGACGATTTTAGCTTTTATGAGCTTTCGTCAAGAACCTGACCTTAGCTCGTTATTTACAGGCGATCGCATTTGGGGATTGCCTAGATGTGTTGGCAAATCTCTCATCTGGCATAGCTGGCAACCCTCTGAACCCCTGAAAACGGGAGCTTATGGCATTTTTGAGCCTAGTTCTGATGCACCGAGATTGCAGCCAGAGGAGGTAGATTTAATTTTAGTTCCGGCTGTGGCGTGCGATCGCTCATATTATAGATTAGGTTACGGTGGCGGTTATTACGATCGCTTACTTAGTTCACCAGAATGGGCATCCAAGCCAACAATAGGTATAGTATTTGAATTTGCTTGTTTACCACAGTTACCTATTGAACCTTGGGATAAAAAATTACATGGTATTTGTACAGAAACAAATTTAACAGTAAACAGTTAGCTTGACTTTTCCCCCTTTTCTTACTCCTCTCTCCTCTCTCCTCTCTCCTCTCTCCTCTCTCCTCTCTCCTCTCTCCTCTCTCCTCTCTCCTCTCTCCTCTCTCCTCCTCCCTCCCTCTCTCCACAAAATGAAAGCCGAATTAACAAATAAACTTAAAACTCGCAACTCGCAATTAAAAACTTTTTGGACGTATGTAGCATTAAGTGCGATCGCACTTTGGATGCTATTTCCCTTATTTTGGCTAATTAGTACCTCTTTCAAGTCACCAACTGAAAATATCTTTCAATTTCCACCCCAATTATTTCCCAATCAGCCAACTTTTCAAAACTATATCACCGTTTGGCAAAGTAATCCCTTTGGTCAATACCTATTTAATAGTATTTTAATTGCATTATTAACAGTTGGATTAAATTTATTATTTTGCTCACTTGCTGCTTATCCACTAGCAAGGTTAGATTTTAAAGGCAGAGATGCTATTTTTGCCCTGGTTGTCTCCACGATCATGATTCCATTTCAGATCGTGATGATTCCTCTATATATTTTGACCGTACAACTAGGTTTAAGAAATACCTATTTAGGAATTATTTTGCCCAGCATCGCCTCGGCTTTTGGGATTTTTTTACTACGGCAAGCATTTCAAGGCGTACCAAAAGAATTAGAAGAAGCTGCCCGCATGGATGGATGTTCTGAATTAGGTATATGGTGGTATGTCATGCTACCAGCAATTCGTCCAGCCTTAGTAACACTAGCAATTTTTGTATTTATCGGATCGTGGAGTGATTTCTTATGGCCATTAATTGTAATTGACCGACCAGAATATTACACTCTTCCTGTAGGCGTTGCTACCTTAGCTGAAGCATTCTCTTTAGATTGGCGTTTAATTGCTGCTGGTTCAGTTATTTCTATTGCCCCAGTAGTGATATTTTTCCTAATCATGCAACGTTATATTGTGCCAACGGAAGTTGGTAGTGGTGTAAAAGGGTAACTTATGAACAGAGTCAACAGCGCACTCGTTGTCAGTTCGCATCCTTACTTTAAACTAGAATTCGCCTGCGGATAAGCAATGCGTTGATGATTACTTTGTTGCCACACCTGCACAAATACTTCTGCTATTTTTGTTAATTCTTCTCGCTGTAATCCTGAATCTACTAATTGATTATCCTGCCATCTAGCACGGAAAATTTTATTAATCATTACTAAAGCTGATTCTGGAGTAGCATCTTTAAGCGATCGCAACGCTGCTTCACAAGCATCTGCTAACATTACAATCGCTGTTTCTCTTGATTGAGGAATTGGACCAGCATAACGAAAATCAGACTCCTGCACTGATATAGTGGGATCTTTTTCGGCTAATTGTTGAGCTTGGTGATGGAAATAGGCAATTAAAATTGTTCCTTGATGTTCAGGAATAAAAGCTTGAATTGTTTTAGGCAATCTATACTTTCGCGCCATTACTAACCCTTCGGTAACGTGCTTTTTGATAATTTCGGCACTTTTCCAAGGATCGTTGATTGCATCATGTTTATTAGCCCCGCCCATCTGATTTTCAATAAATCCTAGCGGATCGTGCATTTTTCCAATATCGTGATATAATGTACCAGCCCTAACTAACTCGACATTGCATCCTAATTTTCGTGCTGCTGCTTCTGCAAGATTTGCGACAAATAAAGTGTGTTGAAAAGTTCCAGGAGTTTTGGCAGCTAAGTTTTTGAGGAGGGAACGGTTAGGGTTAGCAAGTTCTGCTAAACGAATCGGAGTTATTAAATCAAATAAGTGTTCTAGATAAGGGGATATTCCTATTGCAACAATACTCCAAGCTAAACCATAAAGACCGTATAAACTAGCAGTTGTGAATACGGTGTAATTAATCACACCAGAAGTAGCACTAATAATTAGATTTATAAATAGATAGACAATGCCCTGAGTTAATCCTACACCGCCACCTAGAACTGCAAGTTCTTCGCGCGATCGCATTCTCCCTGACAACATCGCTGCTAGTATCCCCGCAGCAGCACCAGACAGCAGATAATTCCACCCAGCTTGAATACTAAAACTTTCTAACCCAGCTACTAAACTAACAACTGTTACTCCCAATGTTGGTCCATAAAAGCTGCCTACTAACCAGCCAATTGCTGGTAAGTTTGTATATTTAACACCAAAAATCCCTAATAACGGAGTACTCAAGCTAAGTAGCAATACTAAAACGTAGTCACGCCGTCTTAAATGCGGCTTTTTTTGTTGCTTATACGGACTAAATCGTGTTTCTACTAAGTAAAAAATCCCGACAGCACCTGTTGTTAAACCACCTATTTGTAATAAACCTAACCAATTTATCCCCCGCTTACTTAAACCAAAATAATCTAATAGTAAAAAATCTCTTTCACTAATTTCTTCCCCAGCATGAACAATTACTTCGCCACGCCGTACTTTGATAATTTGTGGCGGTACTGATGAAGCTGCTTGTGCTGCTTGTTGTTGAGTTTGTTCTAAATCTGGTTCCAAGTTAGGGCGCAATACTGTGATTAATAACTCAGTAGCCAAAATCTCAGTATTGGGAGGAACCACAGATTTTATCTGTATAGTTACTGCTTGCTTTAAAATGCTATCTGGTAGTCCTGGGGGTATACCTTGAGCAAGAATGCGATCAGATGCTTGACGTATACCTGTTTTGGTTTGCTTCCAAGCATCAGGCGACAGTTCTAGCAAAGATTCATCAAAAACGCTAAGTTGGTGATTTGTGTGGGATGTGAGTTTTGCTACAGCCCTAGTATAAAGCTGACGCGCTTGAGAGATTTTACTCAGCAATGCTAAATAAGCTTGATTTCCCTTTAAGCGACGGTAAGATTGCAATTCTTTCACCGCTTGTACAGACAAATGTTTTAATTTTGTACCAGCAATTGACTGTGAAGTACTAAACTGAGATGCTTTTACTGCTGGGTTTTTATTAAGTATTGCTACAATTGCTTGCCATTCTTTGTCTTCTGCTATCCGTAAATACACTTGACTATTAGTGGATAAAGCAGAAGTGTTGGTAAAAGGAAAACTGCCAGCGAGCGATCGCAATTCCTCAGCGCCATCTAAAATTTGTTGTAGTTCTTGATTAATTTGTTGGTTAGCTTCCTGATTAAATTTTAATACGGGTATCTGACCCTTCAAAACTGCAAGGCGTTGATCTGCGGTAGCTTTAACATCCTCAACTTCAGCGATATAAGGTACGCTGATAGTATTAGGTGCTAATTTACCTACACTCAGCTTTGGTTGATTATATAAGTGATGCCCTGTAGCACTTGTTAGGGATACCACAGCTATAATTGCAATCAATAATAAACGCCTCTTACCTTGACATTGGCGTTGTAGATGTAAAACTGTTGGCGGTGGTGCAGTTTTCAAGTTAAGTGTTTAGTAGCTAGTAGCTAGTTTTAATTGAGCGTATTTTACTCGTTTAACGGGAATCTTTATCAAACTAACTGATTCAATATCCTTTTCATTATACTTATCGCAAAAATTAGTCATTACATCTGTGTTTATCGGTGTGCATCTGTGGTTAATTATCTAAAATTTGACTAATGCTACGAGATGAATTATTAAATAAAGTAAGCAAAAGCGCATTTAATTTTGACATTTTTAATCAAAAAGAAAAGTTATCAAACACTATCACCCTCTCTCCTCCCTCCTCCCTCCTCCCTCCTCCCTCCTCCCTCCTCCCTCCTCTCCCCCTCAAAATCAATATCCCCCGAAACGTGGCTGAATAACGCGGGGGGCGGCTATAGCAACT
>JBARVL010000446.1:0-7775 GCA_049646245.1 Crinalium sp.
AAGCTGGATCTGAAACTGAAACTGAAACTGACACCACCACCAAATCGAAAAGTTGGTGGCAAGAAGATTTCGTAACTGTCGAAGCAGAGGAAGACACAGACGAGGTGATCTTAACAGTTTCAATGTCAAAAGCTCTAATCGGAAAAATCAATGAGAAAGCGATTAAACAACTAAACTTTGGAGGCTACTCTGTCTTAAGGGTCAGCGGTGAATTAAGAGAGTACCCAACTCTATATATTCCCCTCAGCCTTGATAACCAATGGCAAGGGGTAAAAACAATATTAGAAAACTGTGGCTACAAAATCACAGTTCTAGCAGGTTAAATAAAAAAGTAAATAGTAAACCACTAGCAATTCTTAGCTAGTGGTTAATTTTTTCAGACTTTATTACTTAATTATTTAGTTTTAGCCTGGACAAACTTACGGCTCTTAGAAGGCTCAGTCCACAACACACAGAAGCCATTAGATGCCTTCCTGCCTTGAATCTCAAGGGTAACGCCCATCCGTTTCGCTTCCTGCTCACAATCGCGATTGCCAGGGCTGCCTTCAAGAAGCGAAGCATTCCATTTCATCAAATCTTTAGCGTACTGTCCATCTTTACTCTCAGCCCATTTCAAAGCCTCAAACTGTTTCTGTGTTAGTTTAACTGTTCCAGCATAACCACCTTGAAGATACGTGGGAACGGTTAAACCCAATAAATAACCTATACCTACAGCGCACAAGAAGAACAGACCGTTTGGGACAGATTTAAGCAACCCACCTAAATCAAATCCACGACCGCTAGATTTTTCCTCCTCATCAAATTCTTCAAATGGTTGTTCCTGCCGAATCTCCCTCTGTACGACTACTGATTTTTGAACCAAGGAACTAACAGCTTGTGATATAGCAGAGGTTTGTGATTTTACAGCAGCCTTCTCATAACCAGCCAATGTGTCTTGCAACAGAGTGACATTGGTATTAAAGTGCGAATCAATTTCGTTAGGCGCTCGCTTCAACATCAATTCCAACTGATTAGTCGATAGTAAAACGAGGAACAAAGGATCGTCTGGTGGAACTTTGGCTTTGTATGCAAGGGCTAAAACTTTTGATTTGAACTCATCTGACTGACCCTCTAAAGCATAATCAATCAATTGCTCAGAAAATGCCTCTGTTTCTTCAGATTTACCTGCCATCTTTCCCCCCTGTAAAAACCTCCACTATAGTCAGTAGTTAAACGATTCGGCGGGTAATTTAAGGCACTAATTTCAATCGCTCAATACCTTCGTAAGTAGTGTTCAAGAATTTTTTAATCCTTTGCTTGCCCAAAATAGTAAAACCAGAATCATCAGCCAAAGCTTTAGAAAAAGTTAATCGGTTTTTATCAAGTCTATTTCTCTCTCCAAAACTAAATTGAGGAAAATCCATCTGAAAAACGTTTTCCCTCTTCAGTATCTCGGTTAGATCTTCATCTTCATTTAAAAACTCCCAATTATCAAAAATCACTTGATTGCGAACAAAGATATGCGTGATGTCTTGAATTTTCGGATCGTTAACAGAATCCTTGAACTTCTCAAGGCTGGCATCACCACCGTTACAAACAAACCACTTAATAATTTGGATATTCTTCTCTTTGGCTAAAGCGAATATATCGTTACGTTCAAACCAAGCTGTAACTGAAGAATATATATTAGAAGGCAAATTGACAATTACACTTTTTTTAGTAGCTAACTCTAAAACAACGTCAGCACTAGAATCCTTCTTATCTTCGCTAGTAAACTCAGCTTCAGTATAGGTTTTTTTCCCTTCTTCATCAGTAAAATAAATTCTGCCGACATCAGGGTTTGATACATCTGATTCTACAAAGTGAATGCGATCCAGATACCCCCTACTATTACAATATTCCAGTAGCACTCTGCAAAATAAGCTCTTACCAACGCCACCTTTTTCACCGTCTACAAAGTGAATTCTCTTAATCGCTTTAACTTTTGCGTCTGTAGACTGTTGTTGAACCACTGTATTTTCCATTACTGCATCTTCCACTACTATATTTTCTAGAATTTCAGTATCTTTGCCGTCATGGTTACTATCATCGTTCAAGGTAGATAAGCCCTCTGTCACCTCCAATCCATCACTATTTTCATAATCAAGCAAATTACTAGAGTCGTCTTGGTTAAGCACGTCTTCATCGCCAACCTCATCTTCTAGTAAATTGACAGGCTCAACCTCTACTAAATTAACAGGCTCATCCTCTGTTAAATCACTAACATCATCCTTTGTTAAATTGATAGGCTCATCTTCTGTTGAATTAACAAGCTCGCTTTGGTTAACTTCCTCTTGATCGCTAACCTCGTTCTCTGGCAGATTAACAGGCTCACTTTGGTTAACTTGCTGATTCCTTTTCTTAATTCCAGTTCCAGTACTTTTAGGTCTTGGCATAAAATTTTTATCGGAAATCCATTGTGAAAAAAGAACTACCAACAGCAGAAAAAAAAAGATCTCTAGTAGACCATAGAAAATGTTTACCTGAATAAGCACAAGAAAACTTCTACCTAACGTAAGAACATCACACCTTGACAAAAGTTACATATCCTCATCATCCCCAAAGACAGCCTGAATATCTTTAACCTTAACCGCACCTATTCCTAGTTGTAATTCCTTATGTGAAGATTGCGATTGTTCAGGTTTTGATTCAGGCGTTGGTAATGGTTGTGACTGTGGAGAAATAGAGTTTTGACCGTTCATTATAAAAGGCACAATCGGCTTTTCTAAACAGAATACCTGACGAATATAACTAGCGCGGCTCTCTAAAACATTGCAAGCTTCTAAAGCCATTACCCTTAATTCCTCCTCAGTTAGATTACCTTTTTGTTTATAGACTAATGGCAAGTCCCATACTCGCAAAACGTGCAAAATTAAGCTTTTATACCCAAGTGAACCCAAAGAAATTAAATGAGATAACAATACACCGTCATGAGTATCTTCTAAGGCTTGAAACCTCAATTTAAAATCAATAGATTTCTTACGCTTTGGCTGATCGTTATCATTCATTACACTGTTGCCTTAGCTTTAAAGTAAGTAAACAAGCCAAAAATATCAATCAACCGGAAAGCTAACGCTTCCTCTTGATGACGCTCAGTTTTTAACCTGTCAAAAGCTTTCTCAACTTCGGAAGTCATATCAGCACCCCAACAAACAGGAACTATTGGTCTATCCCCAGGTTGTGGCGCTCGATTCATTGCATACTTTTCAGGCACACCAAAATACTTATTCAACTCAGGCTTTAAATAAACTCCTGCACCACCACAAATAATTACTTCATCCAGTCGTCTCGGTAAACACCTATCCAACCACCTCTCTAACTCTTTCCAATATTCGGCACGGGCAGAAGTAATTGCTTCAGTAATGTTTTTGATTTCTGATGAACGAAACTCTAGATCTCTACTTCTAGCTAAACCTTTAATTGCAGCAGTGTTTTCAAGTTCTATTGATAAAAAATCATCCTCACGACTCGTAATAAAATGATTAGCTTGGAAAATTGCTTGAGATAACTCAAATGGTTTTTGACCACTGGTACGTTCTAATACCTTATTCTCCAACTTCATAAAACCTAATTCTGGACTTTCACCCTTGACCATTCGACCACCACTAAACTGCAAAGCCGTCACGTTACGATGCCCAAACATCAAAATAGCTAGTGTGCGATCGCGAAACCAATCTATTCCTTTCTGATTAATTCGTACCATTGCCAAACCACTTCCTTCTGGTCGGCATAAAAAATTAGTCAATTTGACTTTTAATGGTTGACCTCTAAAACTATAATCAGCCAAGATTTTAGTTAACCTATCTTTAAACTTTTTACGATCTTCATACTCATTCCAAGGCAATAAGACCACCAGTTCCAACGTTATATTATTGAGATTTCGCTTAGTAGAACTGGAACTGACTTTATCTATAATCACGCCTACCACTGCTGCCGTCTTATAAATTGCTCTTTCATATTTCAATTCTTCTATTCCTGCATCACCAGAAAAGTCACGAGAGAAAGAACCTACTAAATAAATATGACCATCCCATTCAACCCACGCTTCATCTTCTGGTCTGGCGCTACCTAATTGTCCTTTCCCCGATCTGTAATCAGCTAAAGTTTCTCTGGAAACCTCCGATATTTCCGGTGACATTGTTACAAAAAAAATCTCTTTTTCACCCTCAACATCGGCAATAACTTTCGTAAGTGATGCGCCTGGATCAATTCCAACTGTTATTTTCACCTAATACCTTCCTCACTATCCCCCAGTTTTTACAATTCTCCTACCAAACGCTTCAACCACAATCTTCCCAAAGTGATGCTTATTACGAGCGTAAAATGCCGAAATTAGATCAGGAAACTTTAGGAACATGACGGAACATTCAGGAAAATTTAGGACACTTTAGGATAACTGCCCACTTTCCCACCCTAAATACTACATAAAATGATATTTCCTCTCTAAAATAATTTCCTAAACTTCCCTAAACTTTCCTAAACTTTCCTAAGCTTTCCTGATCTGCCACAACCCAACAGTTATCTACCCTCAACTAACTTGACACGACGATGATGAGCTAAAAAAGCAAGGAATACCCAACGTCATACAATATTCCATCAGAGAATATTACCCCATTTTCCAGGGTTTTAGCCGAGTTCTCAACCCGTGTCACACATTTATACTACACGGAGAGGGGCGATCCACTCCCCTGCAAAACACTACTTTTTGTGTGACAAACATAGTACAGTGAATGCGATCGCACGTTAAAGCAAAGGTATTTTTGCAGTAGAAGTTGTACAAGTACTGTATAAAATATATCTAAAGATTCTACCGACTAAGGGATAACTAACTATATAAATAAAAAATGTAACAACTAAAATAATTTTAGCATAGTAGGTTAAAAGCAATGAAAATTATTAACTTTAAAGGGGCAATAAAATTAGAGTATGGATCACAATTAATGCGTGCTGTATACAACTCAAGCTATCCAGATAAACCATTTTGGCTAAATATGGATGTATGTGAATTACTCAATATTAAGGAAAATAGGCTCACTTCCAAGAGTTTTCCTAAGAAGTATAAAGTTGTAATTAGAGGAATAACTATTTCAAAAGAACTAATAAATTTTGGGTGTATAACTACTGATGGATTACTTAACCTAATTAATAAACGAACTAGAACACCAAAACTTGAGGACTTTTTAAACTGGTTAGAATCCACCGCTTTACCAGAAATTAAGCAACAAGGGGACAAAATAGTTAATGATCTTGTCACAATAGCTGCCAATGAAAAAGTTACTCAAATAGAAGTAAATACAACTGTTCCAACAATCAATACAACTACAGTTGAGAGTAATTCAGAGATTACCTTCTCCAACCAGCAAGAACAATTAACAAAAATCCTACTTGAAAAAGAACATCTAATTCAAGAAAATTTATATCTCAGATCGCAACTAGAAGATTATATAAGCAGATTGTATGACACAGGAATGCGCCTTGATGAAGTACTTAGAACCAACAATCAATTGAGCGAGTTGGCTAATAAGATTATTAACTAATCTGCAACAAATTAACTATTACCCCACACTTAAATAGCTCTACAATTTGCTTGTAGCAACAATTACATAGAATGCTACCGCATTCCGATTGAGGCGTATTGTTCGCAACAACAAACCCCAAACAATCTAATTAATTATTGCTAACTTGTTAATTGCGATAAATGTTAATGATAATTAATTATACTATTCAACCAAAACAACCTTACATCAAACTGTTACTATGGATGAAATAAAGATAATCTTTTCCAACCATGAATCAGAAAGCATAAACAACTCAAATGTTAGATGCTATGCTGAAACATTCATCAAAGAATTAAGAAATGGTGCAAAAGCTGGGTACAGGCTCATCAGCAGTAAAAGAGCGCAAATAATGAGCATAAATTAATACTGGAAAAAGCTGGTGACTTCCACCAATGGCTGACTGAAACTATGTACCAAGATTTAGTTATTGCCGCAAAGTATTATTAGTTACTGCCTAAAAGTATTAACGCGCGAACTGACTACAGTATCAGGCAAGTTGCTCTTACTTGTTACAAGGTTTAAACCAAAACTTACAGCCCCGCCGTAGGCAATCGCACACCCACGCGCAAACGCATCGCACATCACAATTGCACATCTACAATACTGCGAAGCTCTGCAAGCGCACGCACTCGTGTTCGCATCACAACATCACAGCATTACACTACACCGCACAACAGGAGCCAATCTTAGGTGAACAACAGTTATATTGCTCAACAAATCCATAGCCGCTCTTTACCAATAACTGATACACGACAAGCTGATGGCTGTTAGGAAACTGCTTTACCAACCTCTGGAACGTAGAGCAGTTTTCCACTTTTAACAAGTATGCGTCTGCGGGACGTGCAATGACTGCGATGCCAACGGCTGGCGATTGCCTACGCACATCAAGTACAAGTCATGCGATCGCGCGACTGTACGCTCCCCCTACGCACTATAATGACCGCTAACAATTACAGTAGTTATGAATCAACAGTAAGCAATACAAATATTCATCAATTTCTAGGTTGCTATAACAAACTGAAAGGTCTGTAACAAGTAGATTGATTTATCATACTAAGTAAAACTAACTCTAATTAAACCGTTTATAAAAGTGATAAAATTAAAACTGGAATGTTAAAGCTAGATAATGTAGGCAATACAAGCAATTTGACTGATAGTTATAAGTAAGTATTAATTTTAAAGTTGATTCAATTTTGAGCAAAATTGACTCATGCCAAACGGTTTAACTAATAATAGAAGTGTCATCAAGTGAGCTAAATATCTACCAATTTGGATTCAACAAGGGATTACTAGGCAGGTGAGAACTGTAAACTACAGACCAAAACGACATTGCGCTGCCCGTACACAATTGGGAAGTAATAAAGGGTTAAGACTGTTAAAATTGCTTGAACTACTAAACCTATTAAAACTATAAAAGTTCTTGAAGCTGTAAAAACTATTAAAACTGTAAAAACTGCAAAATAAAAGATTTTATGCCCTTATCTACACTGCGATAGCAGTTTTACTCTATTGACAGTGAGCCGCTAGGCTACCTTTACAATTAAGTGAGTACATAATGCGTTAATCACTTGCTAGCAATTGCCCGTTCACAAAGTGCGTACAGTCGCGCGATCGCAGTTAACTCCCCTTGCATACTACACCTTGATTACGGCTGTAATAATTTCTAGGGAATTAAACTTTTAATTCCGCGAGATTAATCTAGAATAACCTGAAATAACGGTGACTAGCGGTTTGCCTACTGTACTAATGCGCGATTGCGAATGAAGGAGCCTGCCTTTATAGTGCATAGCGTTTTCGTAGGCATCGCTCATTTAAACCCAAAGCAATCGGACAAATGGAAAAAAGTTCTAGTGGATTAAATGGGTTAGAACTGAGTAAGGAAAAGTTATAACAGATTTAATCCCATAGAACTAAATGGGGAAAAGTTATAACAGATTTAATGGCGTAGAACTGAGCAATGACAAGGGTTTTAACGAATTAAACCCAATAGTAATAAACTTGCAAAACACTACAACCGCCCACTAAAAAATGCCCCAAACTGTTGTACTGTTATACGATATTGTTGTACAGTCCAAGGCAATTGTTAACTGTACTGCTGCACTCGTACTCACGCACCACACAAACCCGCGCCGTTGTGCAAGCTTATGGTTCCACTTGAAGAGTACATTCAGAAATTGAGGGAGCGAACGCGAGTGCGTG
>JBARVL010000447.1:0-7828 GCA_049646245.1 Crinalium sp.
CTGCAAAGGCTGTCTTTACCTGCTACCCCACTCTAATTTTTGCCTCCATGCAACTGCGAGATTCCCTGCGCCGGACGAAGATTGTTGCCACTATTGGCCCTGCTACCAGTAGCCCAGAAGTTCTACGTGCTTTGATTCAAGCTGGTGCTACGACGTTGCGCCTCAACTTTTCTCATGGTACTCACGAAGATCATCAGCGTAGTATTCGCCTCATTCGCCAGACAGCTTTTGAACTGAATCAGCCAGTAGGTATTTTGCAGGACTTGCAAGGACCGAAGATTCGTTTGGGACGCTTTGAGACAGGTCCAATTTTGCTCAAGAAAGGCGATCGCTTCACTCTTACCAGTAACCCTGTCCCGGGAACAGAAAAAATTAGCTCTGTTACTTACGAACCCCTAGCAGATGAGGTTCCCGAAGGCGCTACCATCCTCCTCGATGATGGCAAAGTCGAAATGCTCGTCGAGAAGGTAGACAAAACTACACGGGAATTACATTGCCGCGTTGTTGTCGGTGGAACGCTTTCTAATAACAAAGGCGTAAATTTCCCTGGAGTCTACCTGTCAATTAAGGCACTAACCGATAAAGACCGCAAAGATTTAGTGTTCGGTCTAGATCAAAACGTTGACTGGATAGCTTTGAGTTTTGTGCGTAACCCCCAAGACATTTTAGAAATTAAAGAATTAATTGCTAGTGCTGGTAAACAAACGCCAGTAATAGCCAAGATTGAAAAGCATGAAGCTATTGAACAAATGGAGGCAGTTCTCTCCCTCTGTGATGGTGCAATGGTGGCTAGAGGTGACTTAGGAGTTGAACTTCCCGCAGAGGATGTCCCCATCCTCCAAAAGCGGCTAATTGCTACAGCTAACCGCCTGGGTATTCCGATTATTACCGCAACTCAAATGCTAGATAGCATGGTAAATAATCCTAGACCTACCCGTGCTGAGATTTCTGATGTTGCCAATGCCATTATTGATGGTACGGATGCGGTGATGCTATCCAATGAAACAGCAGTAGGTAGTTATCCAGTTGAAGCTGTGGAAACAATGGCGCGAATTGCTGTGCGGATAGAGAAGGAAAATCTATTTCGCCAGGTCAAAGACAGCAGAAAATCAATTCCTAATGCTATTAGCCAAGCAGTAGGGCAAATTGCTGAACAGCTACACGCTGCTGCAATTATGCCTTTGACAAAAAGTGGCGCGACAGCTAGAAATGTGTCTAAGTTCAGACCCCAAACACCGATTTTAGCTATTACTCCCCACGTAGATGTAGCACGACAGTTACAGCTAGTTTGGGGTGTGAAACCGTTATTGGTGCTAGATTTACCGTCAACTGGTCAAACGTCTCAGGCGGCTATTAATGTCGCGTTAGAGAAAAATTTGTTGGTTGAGGGAGACTTAATAGTGATGACTGCTGGTACACTCCAGGGTGTCTCTGGTTCAACTGACTTGATTAAAGTAGAAGTAGTTACAGCCGTTTTAGGTAAAGGTATTGGTATTGGTCAAGGAGCAGTTAGCGGTAGGGCTAGAGTAGCGAAAAGTGCGATAGAAGTAAATAATTTTAAACACGGAGAGATTTTAGTAACCCGCAACACCAATGTGGATTATGTGGAGTTGATTCGTAAGGCATCTGGCATTATTACTGAAGATGATAGCCTCACCAGTCATGCTGCTGTAATTGGGCTAAAGCTAGGTGTACCTGTAATTGTCGGTGTGAAGAATGCCACTGAGGTAATTAGAGATGGCGCAATTCTGACGCTAGATACGCAACGGGGAATTATTTACTCAGGCGCAATGACAGCAGCTTCCGCAACTGAGGTGAATACTCGCTAATTGCAATAAAGCCCCTTCCCTAAAGAGGAAAGGGGCTTAGGACAGATAAAAAAGCAATCCAATTGCTCTATTGCAACAGGAAAGAATAATTAGGCGATCGCACCCCGTATATTTTTATACTGATATTTTTGTAAAGCTATTGCTAAAATATTAATAATTAGTTGGCTCAAAGCTAACTATAGATGATCTTATCAAGCTTATTAGCATTGCTTATTTAAAATATGAATACAAATTATTTATGAAAAAATATTTATTGAAAATCATCATTTGGATTAATTTAGCTTAGGATACATTAACTCTTTTTATAATTGATAATAAAAAATATTTTTACTTTAATTTTCATTAAATAGGTAATTTTTAGATGAATCATAATTGCAATATAGCAACAGCATTTGAACTAAATAAATATTGTTTTAATTAGTAATAATTATTTAACTAATAAAATATTGAAGAATTACCAGCTAGTTAAAAGGCTAGGAATTTAAAATATTTAAAATCAACCTTTGAATGTTTTTAAGTAGGTCAACATAATTAAACCTCAAAGTGCTATTTTTTCAGCCCATAACCCTGAATACACTCTTACTAAAGGAAGGGGCAGGGATGGGTTTCTAACTTTATATTTCTTAACAGTCCTACTTTTGTAATTTATTTCAAGAAAAATTAGTTTACAAAAATTCAATTAACCAACTAATAAGAGCAAAGCAAATGCCTGAACAATCAACAAATCAATCGGCTCATCACGTAGTAATTATCGGTGGTGGATTTGGTGGACTTTATGCAGCTAAATCTCTGAAAAATGCGCCAGTAAAAGTAACACTGATTGATAAGCGTAATTTTCATCTGTTTCAACCACTGCTTTACCAAGTAGCTACTGGAACACTTTCTCCTGCTGATATTTCAGCACCACTGCGGGGAATACTAAGCCACAACAAAAATACCCAAGTAGCAATGGGAGAAGTTCTGGATATTGATCCCGAACAGCAGAAACTAATTTTGCAAAATGAACAACTAAATTACGACACATTAATTGTTGCGACTGGAGTTAGCCATCACTATTTTGGAAATGAGCAATGGGCAGATGTTGCTCCTGGTTTAAAAACAGTGGAAGATGCTCTAGAAATGCGAAGGCGTATATTTATGGCGTTTGAGGCAGCAGAAAAAGAATCAAACCCAGAAAAACGTCGTGCTTGGCTAACTTTTGTGGTCGTGGGAGGTGGTCCCACAGGTGTAGAATTAGCAGGTGCGTTAGCAGAAATTGCTTACAGCACTTTGAAAAATGATTTTCGTAATATTGATACTACTGAAGCGCAAATTCTGTTACTCGAAGGTATGGACAGAATTTTGCCACCTTATCCACCAGAATTATCAGCAAAAACAGAGGCATCTTTGGTAGATTTAGGAGTTACTGTGCGGACTAAAACGCTGGTAACTAATATTGAAAATGACGTTGTTACAATTCGTCAGGGTGAAGAAATAGAAGAAATTCCTGCTAAAACAATTCTTTGGGCGGCGGGAGTTAAAGCTTCGCGGATGGGACAAGTTTTAGCAACAAGTACTGGTGCTGAACTGGATAGAACTGGTAGGGTAGTTGTGCAACCTGACTTGAGTGTAGCAGGGTATCCAAATATTTTTGTAATTGGTGATTTAGCTAATTTGGCTGATAAAGATGGTAAGCCTTTGCCTGGTGTAGCACCAGTAGCAATTCAAGAAGGAAAATATGTCGCTAATTTGATCAAAAATCGTCTTGTAGATAAAAGCTTGCCTGCTTTTTGCTATCAGGACTATGGAAGTTTAGCTGTAATTGGACGCAATGCAGCAGTAGTAAATTTTCCTTTCTTGCGTTTAACAGGTTTTGTAGCGTGGTTGATTTGGCTGTTTGTACACATTTACTACTTAATTGAGTTTGACAATAAACTTGTAGTGTTTATTCAGTGGGGTTGGAACTATTTAACTCGTAAACGGGGCGCACGTTTAATTACAGGTAAAACTTCACTATCATCGGTAGCGGTTGAGGAATCTAATAATAGTCGTACACCTTTGGAAGTGTAAGTAGCAATTGGGGTAAGGTATATGCGATCGCCTTGTTTCTGTTTAAGGGCGATCGCACCCTGCATACTTCTATAAAAATATAAAAATATATTTTTATGGCTGATTTCGTTCATCCATAAAACTACCCAAATTTCCTAAAATTTACCAAAAATCATTGAGTAATTTCTATCGCTGGGAGATATACCTGAAACTGGGTTTCTCCCACTTCACTAAATACATTGATAAAACCGCCATGAGCTTTAATAATTCCTTGAACTGTTGACAGACCAATTCCTGTACCTTTACCAAACTCTTTGGTTGTAAAAAATGGGTCAAAAATTTTAGTCAATATTTCTGGAGGAATACCTGTTCCTGTATCCTTAACAGTTATGACCATATAGGAACCATCTTTAGCATCAATATTTATCTGAGTTTGATTTGCATCAATCCAAACATTTTCTGATTTTATACTTAAATTCCCGCCCTCTGGCATCGCGTCACGAGCATTTATACACAAGTTGAGCAAAACTTGGTGTAGTTGGGTAGCGTCTCCCAAAATTCTCCAAGAAGGCTGATTGAGAATATGGGTAGTGATCTCAATAGATCGAGAAAATGTATTTTTGACAATTTGTTCAATTTCTTTAATTAAAGTTTCGACCTGTAAAATCTGACGTTCTCCCTCAACTCCTCGCACAAATGACAATACCTGTTTAACTAAATCAGCACTGCGTTCAATATTGACGGTTACAGTTTTAAACAAACTTTTACTTTGGTTGTCCTGAATCTTTGTTTCTAAAAGATCAACAGCCATCATTACTGGTGTTAAGGCATTATTTAAATTGTGAGCCATACCAAACGCCAGATTGCCCACACTTTCCAAACGTTGAGCGCGAAAAACTTGTGCTTCAAGCTGCTTCTTATCTGTAATGTCTGTTTGAAAGCCAACAAAGTAAAGTAAGTCGCCCATATCTGAAAAAACTGGGGAGATTTTTAAATCATTCCAGAATGGCTGACCATCTTTGCGATAGTTTAGTAGCGTGGCTTTCACTTCTCTAGCTTCAGCAATTGCCTGACGGAGAACTTCAATGGTTTTAGGATCAGTAGAATCACCTTGTAAAAAACGGCAATTGCGACCAAGAATCTCATCTGGTTGATATCCTGTAATTTTAGAAAAAGCAGGATTTGAATAGATGATTGGATGATCGAATTGGTGAGGGTCTGTAATTAATATTCCTACTGAAGCTGAATTAACAGCCTGTACAAGTCGTGAATTTTCCGCAAGAAGTTCGCTTTGTTTCTGTTGTTGTTCTGGGTTCTCAGTGCGATCGCTCTTAGCTAATCGCTCACCCTCAACCCTTTTAACATAATTATCAAAAAAATCAGCTAAAGCTGGCTCTTCCTCTATCAAGCTGGCGAGATAATCTATAGCTCTTTTGTCAGCTTCATAAGAAACTTCAGGGTGCGCTTCCATCCACCCATTACAAGTCTGAATATAAGCTATAAAAGTAACTAAATGTTGATAATTTTCGTATCCTAATATTTCACGTAGCTGATGGCGACAGTTGACAGCAAGATCGTGTTCTATGGAAATAAAGATTGCACAACGCAGTAAACTTTCTTCTAGTACTGAGTTGAGATTGCATAAGACATTAAGTTCACTTTTGTGTGTCCTCAGAACATTCAGATGAAAGTCTATTTCTATTGGAGTTGGTGGAGGTGAAGAGAGCAATTGCAGAACTTCGCGTCCATTCATTCCTAGAGGACGTAAAGAACAGCTATGACAGACTAGACAATAGGGAACCGGACAGTAACGTGAGAGGTAAGCAGAAAGTTTTTCTTTGAACAGAGGAGAGAAAGGATTCAAAATATAGGCAAATAATGTCTGTTGCCAGAGGTTTTCTAACACCTGTGGGTTCTGAAACGCTGCTTCAAAGAAGGGAGGAAGGAAACCAAAATTGTTCTGGATCTCTGTTTGAATCTGCTCGCTTGTTCGCATTTGCTACTCTTTTGTTTATGATCAACAATTCACTATTGTTTGCTCCATACACTAAGTTTTGTACCTTAGTGTCAGATGTATTCATTAAGTTTTCGGCTAAAAGCTGATTTAGTTGTCCATTGAAATCCTTACCAGCAACAGGCATTACTTAGCTTAGTTGCTGGTATTGCAACCAGAAAGTTTTCTCTTAGCGATGTTTTATTGCTAAATGTCTACTACATAACAATATACACAAAACTTTACTTAAAGTAACCAATTTTAGATTGATTTAAAGATTTATTAAAGCTTTTATTTATTTTGCATAAATTCTGGGACTGTGTCGCAAATTATCAAATAAGTCACAATTAATGAACAATTATCAATTACCTTATCACTGAGGTTGTGAGTTTGAAATAACGAAGGATTTTTTGATTTTTCATAATTCCAAGGCGCGGGCAAGCATTTAAAAATTTATCATAAATTGGTCAAGCTGATATTTAGTAGAGTAAAAGTAAGCGATCGCATGACTAGACTACTAAGTACAAGTTTTAAAATGTTATACCAAAAATTATTTTTATTCAACTCAAGTATTCTTATAATTAAAAGGTAAATTAACTATAAATGTTTTACCTTTGATGTAACGATTTTTTCAACAGACCTAATGAAGTTATTTATTTAAACTATTCCCTAAAAAAGCAGTACATTTACCGCCTAGTCCTGTAGCGATCGTGCAAGTATTACTTGTGAACATCCCTATATATGTATCTCCCTGACTACCAGGGGTTCCCAAACTATCTACAAACAATCCTTGCTCTGCAACTTTAACTTTTGCTTCTTTAGCGACAGTTTTAATTACTTTGTCATTGCCTGTTGCTTCAGTAAAAATCGTAGGTACGCCAGCATTTTTAACTTCCGTTACCAGTTCTTTAACCCGTAATGCTGTCGGTTTTTCTTCATTGCTAAGTCCCTGTAATGCGCCTTCAATAGTAATACCATAGGAATTTGCATAGTAATTTAGAGAGTTATGAGTTGTTACTAATTTGCGCTGTTTAGGGGGAATTGTGTTAATTTGTGCTTTAGCCCAAACATCTAATTGTTTAAGTTTGTCACTTAGCTGATGGGCATTAGCAGCATACACATTAAAATTGGTAGGGGACAGTTTGGTTAGTTGTTCTCGAATTACTTCCACCATCCGAATACCATTCTGGGCATTGTGCCAAATATGGGGGTCGGGAACAAGTTCGTGTTTAGCTGATTTCTCCGACTCTTCGTGGCGATCGCTTTCTCCCATTAATGGTTTAGGAACTGCAACTTCATGGACAGCAACTTTGGTTGCAGCTTGATTGCTGGCTTTAATAATCTTAATTAGTTCTGGTTCAAAGTTATAGCCCCCATACAAAATTAGTTCTGCTTTTTCTATTGCTTGGCGGTCTTGCGGGGTAGCTTTATAAACGTGGACATCAACACCAGGATTAATTAAACAAGTTAAATCAATTGTATTTTGAGCAATTACTTTTGTTAGATCGCATAAAACACTATGGGTTGCCACTACTTTAGGTAGTTTATTACTTTTGCCATTGCTGCTACCAAGATTATTTGCTTGAGTGCCAGGGTTACACCCAAGCAGCAACAGTGAAATTCCCACCGCCCCACAAAAGGTAATTTTTTTCTTGAGATCCTGATTCATAATTCCAAATTTAGCCCAGCACAAAGGTAAGTAGCTTCAAAAAGATGTCGTTAGCTCTGCAATTAATGCACAATAGCAACAGTACCATGCGATAATGATATTCATTCTAATAAAGATCGGCGATGCTGGAAGTCCAAAACCTAGCAGTTAATTATCGAGGAGTCTCAGCACTTCAGGGTGTGAGTTTTTCGATCGCACCTGGGCAACTTGTAGGTTTAATTGGTCCAAACGGTGCAGGAAAAAGCACTCTAGTCAAAGCGATGCTGGGATTAATTCCTACTGCCAGTGGGTTTGTGAGATTTAATCAGC
>JBARVL010000448.1:0-2903 GCA_049646245.1 Crinalium sp.
ATAAAGTAAGCCACCAGTAGCAATATTCCACGCGCCCCCAAAATTACCAGTTAAATCACAATTTTCTACAGTACCAGTACCATTAATTGATACACAAATCGCGTGACCTTCATTGCGATTAATTCTACATCGCTGAATAATACCATTACTACCATCCCCAATATAAACACCCACCTCGATATTGCCAAAAATATCGCAATCTTCTACAGTTCCTTTACTATTTTCATCAATCCAAACGCCAAACCCTTTTCCATTATGAATTTGGCACCTTCGTAAGATAGGATTACCACCATCAGTAATCTGCACCTCAAAATTATTGCCAAAAATGTCGCAACCTTCCAAAGTACCACGACCATTTTTGCTCACCAAAACGCCACAACCTTTGCCGTTATGAATTCTGCATCCACGAATGCGAGGATCAGCAGATGCACCATGAATTTTTATCCCAGTTGCTACTGCTGAATTAATATCACAATTTTCTAAAATTAATTGTCCTTGGGGAATATCAACAGCGTAAGATGATTTATCAAACAAAGATGTAAAGTTTCCAGCGCGGTGACGTAAAGTTAAACCACGTACTACCGCATAATCTGTTTGCATCCTAACGCAAGATGAGCCTTTACTTTCAACAATAATATCTGCTACTGAGCCATCACCCACAATTTCCAAAGGTTTATCAATAACTAAACTTTCTTGATAGAAACCTGGACGAACTAAAATTCTACTTCCCTGTTGAGCATTTTTAATCGCTTGGCTAATACTTCTATAATCAGCCGCACCAATTTTAGAGACAATCAGTGCTGAATTATTTGCTAAAGGTATGGGAATCGCTAGGGGTGAGCCTATCGCTGCTGGATGTAAAGATGTAAAATAATTTGTTTCTAGTAGTACTTCTGCTGCTGATTGATAACGGTGAAGAGTATCTGGAAGCAGTAGCTTGTGAATTACACGGCTTAATTGGCTACTAATTGGATTACTTAAGTGATTACGCCAAGTATTGATACCTACAGTTAATAAGCGAAATGGATGAATTCCTGTCATTAAATGAACACAGGTAAGTCCCAGACTATAAAGGTCACTAGCAAAAACAGCATTGCCTTCAAGCTGTTCTGGAGCAACATATCCCAGAGTGCCGATCATAGTACCACTTTTAGCTACCGATGAATTAGTAATAGTTTTACTAGCACCAAAATCGACTAAAAATAGTTTGCTATCAGCCTGACGACGAATAATATTTTCCGGTTTAATATCTCGGTGGATTAAATGTCCTTCGTGGATAAACTGCAATACTGGCAGTAAATCATTAAGTAAAGCCCAGATTTGGGCTTCACTAAAACAGCCATTTTGAATTAATTCTTCAGCTAAGTTTTGTCCGTCGATAAATTCTTGTACTAAATAGAGGCGATCGTCCTGCTCAAAATGTGCTAATAAGTCAGGAATTTGGGAATGTTTGCCCAAAGTCTCTTGTAGCACAGCTTCTTGTTGAAACAGTTGCTTTGCCTTGGGGAAACTAGCGTCTTGCGGAAAAAATTGCTTAATTACACAATAAGGCTTTGATGGTTTGTATTCATCTACCGCTAAAAAAGTTCTACCAAAGCCACCTTCACCGATTTGTTTAATGGCACGATAGCGATCGCCCAATAGCAATGTTGTACCACAACTTTCGCAATACTTTGCTCCAGGTGGATTTTGAGGATTTTCGCAATTTGTATTCAGGCAATAAGACATACCTGGAATGATACGTGCAGATTGAGTCGATCTTAAACTTCTAGCTGGTGATTCGCGCGACGGCAACGCTTTGGGATTCCCCTAACCCCCAATACTGCTCGGTTAACAAAGATTTTTTGTTTAGGTAAGCAGGGGGGCAGAGGGGCAGAGGGGCAGAGGGGAGCGAAGATATTCTTAACCGAGTAGTATTGCCCTAACCCCTTACTCCTAGCCCCTTCGGGGCGGCTCCGCCAACGGAGTCGCTAAAGCCTCCGGCATATTCACGCGATTTCTCTGCGCTCTTCTGTACGGGGTGGCTCCGCCAACGGGGACGCATAAAGCCTTCGGCATAAGCTCGCGAACGCATACAAGCAATCATCTCCTTGATTTCTAGTTAAAAAATATCTAGGGATCGAGTAGAAGATACACTTACACCATTAGAGTTATATTTATACATTCTCTAATAATCGCAGGTTAGTTTAAAGATCGGCGTGATTCAACACACTACGTTAAAATTCACTTTCCTGACCTGCGCGATCGCTCTATAATTCTATGAACATCAACTGGGAAACCGTTAAAACCTACGAAGACATTCTGTATTTCAAAAGCAACGGCATTGCTAAAATTATCATTAATCGACCTCACAAACGTAACGCTTTCCGACCTAAAACCATCTTTGAACTCTACGATGCCTTTTGTGATGCCCGTGAAGACACAAACATCGGCGTTGTATTATTTACTGGAGCAGGTCCCCACACCGACGGCAAATATGCCTTCTGTTCAGGTGGCGATCAAAGCATTCGCGGAGAGGGTGGCTATATAGATGATGCTGGAGTCCCACGCCTCAATGTCCTGGACTTACAACGGCTAATTCGCTCCATGCCTAAAGTTGTCATTGCTTTGGTTGCTGGTTATGCTATTGGCGGCGGTCACGTATTACATTTGATTTGTGACTTAACTATCGCTGCTGATAATGCTATTTTTGGTCAAACTGGTCCCAAAGTTGGTAGCTTTGATGGCGGGTTTGGTGCTAGTTATCTAGCGCGGGTTGTCGGTCAAAAAAAAGCACGGGAAATTTGGTTTTTATGTCGCCAGTATAGTGCTACCCAAGCATTAGAAATGGGCTTAGTTAATTGTGTCGTTCCAGTAGAACAGTTAGAGCAAGAAGGTATCCAGTGGGCTTCGGAAATTTTAGA
>JBARVL010000449.1:0-8493 GCA_049646245.1 Crinalium sp.
AATATGTTGAACAACAAGCGACACCAGAATAAGGATTCGCTACGCTCAATTTATTTATTGGTCGGCATTCATCTCACCGTTAACCCTACGGGTGTAACGGGAGTCCTCTGCCTCCATTCTTGATAGGTGAGCGAATATATTGAGTTTGCCGTTACCGATGATAAGAGATTTGAAGATTTACAAAGAGTTTTTAACCAACTCAAAATGGATAAAGATGAAGATAGTATAAGCGACGACGAGCAATATTTGTCTTTGTTTGACGAAGAGGCACGCAAGTATTTTGTCTGGTCAACGCCTGAAGAAGATGCTCTCTGGACAGACCCGTCGCTAAATTGTGGCTGGGATTTTGGCTCAATGATTGATGCGTTCAAAAACGGCGAGTACTCTTTGCTGTCATGCGAAAAAGTAAGCCTGAATAAGGCGCGTCTTAATTTTTACGCCCATGCTTATCCATATGGCGGCACAGGTTGTATGCAGGCTCTTGTGGAATCGTTTGGCTTCAAAGTTCTGGTGATTGACGATGGAGGCAGCCCACCACATCCGCCGTAATGTATCAACGGCGGTCGAACAAGGCGCTGCACCCGACCGCCTACAACAGGGTTTTGATATGTTAGCCTCAGAGATTTTCAAAAGTTATCTGTCTAACCCAACATTTATCTTGTCAACCCGCCCCTACACATATATCTGTTGCACATACCCCCTTCCTGTGTACGGGGAGGGGGCAGGGGGTGGGGTTTTACAATTACTGCTTAAAACAAAAACCCTGCAATCTCTTGATTACAGGGTTTTAATTTATTTGGTAGCGGGAAGTGGATTTGAACCACTGACCTTCGGGTTATGAGCCCGACGAGCTACCAGGCTGCTCTATCCCGCGTCGTCTTCTATAGTATAACCATAACATTCCTGATTTGGCAACTATAAAAGCGAAAGTTCTCCAATTACTTCTAAACGCTTAAATCTTCCAAGGCTAATAAACGTCTCTGAAAGGCTTTCAGCAACGGTTGGACTAATCCAGCCCATCTGCTGAAGTAAGTGAATTGCTACAGCATACTTAGCGCGTTTGGCTCCGTCGATTACTTTAATTGCCAAACCCATGCCTTCGCCAACTCTACCAATACACTGAATTCCTTCGGCTCCAGCTTTACTTACCAATTCTCCCTCTGTTAATTCCATCAGGCGCGTATCAAATTCCCCTTCTCCTGCCACCAATGCCGGATGATGAGTCATGGCACGCACAATCCGCTCTAAGTCTAAATTTTCACCAGAAGATAAGTGAGCATAGAGGGAAGCTATTTGCCCCATCTGCATCAAATAAGTAGGAGCGCCACAGTCATCATGTACTGCGATAAATTCTTCTCCAGGCATCCGCAGCAATTCAGACACTTTACTCAAAATTAGCTTCTGAATTGGATGGTTACGCTGTAAATAATTGCTAGTAGGCAAACTGCGTTGTTGACAGACAGCTAACATTCCCGCGTGTTTGCCAGAACAGTTATATTCTAGGGGGCTACGCTTACCTTCTGGAATTGGACACTGAAGTATAGATGGATCTATATCACAGCGCCACAAGATATTAAAAACTTGCCGTGTCTGTTCAATGTTTCCCTGGTGGGAACTACAAATAACCGCTAAGTCTCGGTCGGTAAGATTGTAGCGTTCTAGTGTTCCAGTGGTCGTGACTGCCAAGGCTTGAAAAGGTTTCAGTGCTGAACGGACAAAAAATGCCGTTTCTGCATTACCTGCTACTGACAGAACACGCCCTCGGTTATCACAGACAACTGCTTGGACGCGATGAGTGGATTCAGCAATCCCTTCACGGAGCAATCCTACTTCCAGTTCTGGTGCTTGAGTTCTTTTTCCCCTGGTCATGGGTAAAATTTATTACTTTTTTGATCTTTAACTTTTATCACAAAAAATTCCAGATTAAGCTACCACCTAAGAAACATAGCATCATCAAGCCAAATGTTTGCTTGAGGCGCAACATAATTGGTTCAATTTGGTAGTTGACAAGCAAGCGATCGCGTGTGCGAATTTCTGGCGTTTTTGTCCAGGTTTGCCCGTCGTACCAACCAGACTCTTCATAAAATATCGTCTCACTCTGCAAGCGATCGCGTACATAAGACCAACCTAAGTACAAGCGCAACAGAGTTAACCCCACAAATATACTAGCTATTGCTGCACCATAAAGTAGAAACTGAGCTAAATGCTTTTGAGGTACAAAACTCGCAGCAGCTAATGGTGCAGCTATCAACCAACTCCATAGCCATACACAACCCAACTTTCTGAGATATGCTTGCATATCTAGAGTTACCCAGTTAAAAAACCAAGAGTCTTTCAATTGCTGATACTCATTAATGGGTTGTTGCTCTGTGGGAACTGGGCAAGCAGAAACAGAAGACTCCATTCAATTATCAATTAACAATTAACAATTATCAATTATAGAAGTAGCTGTTAGCCGTCAGCCGTGAGCGTAGAGACGCGAAATTTCGCGTCTCTACATCATCAGCGTCTCTACATCATCAGCGTCTCTACATCATCAGCTTAAAACTTCCTGTATTATTTAAGA
This sequence comes from Crinalium sp., assembly GCA_049646245.1. GTDB lineage: Bacteria > Cyanobacteriota > Cyanobacteriia > Cyanobacteriales > PCC-9333 > Crinalium. Next base: position 2,567 of record JBARVL010000449.1, read on the forward strand.
GCGCCAAGGCGAAAGTTATGAGTCATTAATAATTGTTAATTGATCATTGTTAATTGATTAAGAGGCTAGGGGATATTTAATTGTTTCAGCATGACCCCAAAAAGCCTCTAAGTTATAAAACTCTCGCTCTTGAGACAGTAATATATGAACAATCAAGTCGCCATAATCTAATAACACCCAAGAACCTTCGGCTTGTCCTTCTATTTGACGAGGAACCCTTTGTAATTGGGTTTCAAGTTTTTCTTGAATTGATTGCGCGATCGCCCGTACTTGAACCTTAGAAAAGCCTGTAACTATCACAAAATAATCAGCAATATATGACACTTCTGCAACGTCTAGCAACAGGATGTCACCACCTTTGCGATCGTCAGCAGCCTCCGCCGCTAACATCGCTGCTATCTTACTTTCGTCTTCAATGGCTGCATTATTGCTAATAATGGTTGACGATGATGGCAAATTTTCTGACATTAATATCAATATTCCTTACTCACAATTAATGATTTATTCCTCACCAACTCATCAGATTTCCAGCATCATCAACTGATTTATACCAGGATGTGAAACTTGAATTTATACTCTAGTCAGGTGAGATGAGTTTTGTGGAGGTTGCTGTTTTTTTGTTGCCGTTTGGATTGCCCAGTTGCGAGTTCTAATCGTGCGTGGGTGAATTAAGCAACGAGTCTCAAGTAAATATTTTAGAGAATAGTCACAGGTTAGCCAAACAGCTTTGTAGGGATCTTGCCGACTGATCTGCCTTAAAGCTTCTAATTCGGGAGTGTTTCCTCTACCAGGCTCTAAAGTATCGGCTACGAATATTATACAACTTAGCAAACTCATACCAGGTCTGCCTAAAGTATGGTTTTTAATTGCCTGCAAAACTTCTTGATCATCTACACCGAATTGATCTCTAGCAACGATCGCACTGACATCAGCATGAAGCAAATGGGGGTTAGCTTGATCTACCTCATCTAGAAGCAAGCCTTCTGCCTGTGCCATCTCTAATAGCTGTTTTGGCTTAAAGTATTTAGCCAGATCGTGCATTAGTCCAGCCATAGCAGCTTTTTCAGTATCTATATGATAATGAGCAGCTAGATCTAGAGCCATTTGCTCTACACCAAGAATATGTTCGATCCGAGCAGCCGGAACATGATCAGCTAACCAGGCTAAAACCTGTTCACGCATCACAATCTTTTGCTTTTGCAAAGGTGGAATTAGAGAATATTTTTCTATATTAGCTTAATGACTATGAGCAACAGCACTAAACAGTTGTTCAAGTCTAGCAAACTTGCCTCAAGAACTACACCTTAGTTAAGTTAACTCTCGCAATCATATCGTTAAAATCTCCATCACCGCCCATGTGTAAATCTTCAAAACCAAAGATGTTATTTCCTAACATCCGAATGTGATCTCTGTTATCACTGTTGGCTCCCAAGTATGTAAAGTAAACTTCAGGAGCTTGATTTGCAGCAGAATTTAAAACAGCATCTGGACTGCCATCAACGATTATAAATGGGGCAAAGATTGCACCAGATTGGAAAGTTCCTGTAGCAGTTGCTGTACCTTGGTTGTTTACGGCTAAGTCAATGCCTTGAACACGCCCACGAACAGCAGCTTGAGCATAACCAGCGTCTCCAGGTAATACATCAGCCTTACCATCACCGTTGGTATCAATGCCACCTATTAGTGGATCAGCGACTTGATAGAAGCCGACAAAGTTATTGAAAGCTGCTTCTCTGTTGACGATAAAATCAGCTTTGACTTGACCAGTGATATCCCGCAAATCAAGATTTTCTCCTTGCGGTTTTCCTTGCATACGTGTACCCAAAGTAAAGGAGTCAGTTGTGGACTGAATATTTACAACTAAATCCTGAAAATCATTAACGCTGTTATTACCATCTTTCCAAGCAAGGGAGAAACTATTATTACCCAAGTCTGTTGTTTTTTGGCTTGAAGTATCACCAAAAATTACTTCTGTAGTTGCTGTGATTCCTTTGCGAACATTATCACTGGTGCTGTTTTTTACTAAGTAGAATCGTAAATTAGCGCCATTTAACTCGATTATCCGTGTTAAGTTATCGGAATTGAACCCATTAGGATTATTCGCGATCGCAGACAATATAGTCTGGCTTCGGCTCAAAGCTGCTTCAGTATAACCTGCTGAACCTGGAGCAAGACCATCAATTTTACCACTAGCATCGTCAGTAAAGAATACTCCCAGTTCATTAACTAACTTAGAACTGCGTCCCTTAAGACTAACTTTAATCTTGGGAGCGTCAAGACCATTATTGGCGATCTTAAAGGTTTTCTGATCAGAGTTCTGTGTGATCGTTGCAGGTGTTTCAGAAACTGGGTTGAAGTCAGGATCGTTTCCGTCTATCAAATGAATAAATTGATGAGTGTCTTCTACTGTACGAACTAACAGAACAGGTTCACCTTTAGGCGCATCGGGAATATCGGCAAAGGTTCCCAAAACATCTTTAATTTGCTGATTACCATCAAGGTTAAATTCTGCGTCCACACGAGAAAAAGATTTTTTGGTTGCAGTGCTGCTATCGGTAGTATGGGCAGCGTGGTCTTCGGTAGCCGCCAACGTTGCTTGAGAAGTAGCAGTTGCTGTCTGAGCGGACGTTGTTTCAGAACTAGGTGTTGACCCATGCTCGTGAGCGCCTGCACCAAGATAGGTGTGTACGCGAACCTGTTTCATCCCAGTAGGGACTGTACCCTTCGCTACCGTGGTAATATTGGCACGGTAAGTCTGAACATACTGATTCTTACCCTCTTCTACAGGCTGCTCTGGTCTTTGCAGTATATAACCCGAAGTTACATCAACCTCGCCATTATAGGAGTCTCCGTATGGTTGGAATATGGATTTTTCATCATCATCATCAAATAACAATGCCGATTTGTGGGCTGTATCGTTGCCATTATCCAAACTGCCATGAGTAGAAATTTTTTGACCGTCATAAATTTCTACTAATCCCTTGCCACCACTGCCCTGTGCTACAATCACATCGTCATAATTATCGCCGTTGGCATCACCTACTGCTAAGTTAATCTTGCCTGTAAAAGTCTCATGGTGAAATGGGTTGAGGCGGCTCATTAACGTCCCATCTTTACCGCTATAAATCTCAATTTTTGGAACAATTCCACCACTAATCCCTGCGACAATATCAGAGAAACCATCACCATTGATGTCACCCACTGCCAGTGAGGTAATTTGCTGAGTTGAAGCAGCAATATTCTGGAAAGGGTTAATTTCCCGAATAATTGATGTTGTATCTAAAGGATCAACAGTATTCTTACCAGCTTGCTGTTGATCAAACAGGATTTTTCCATCAAATACTTTAACTGTGAACTTATCACTAGCCTTCTCTAAGGAACGTTGTAGTGTGACAACATCAGTGACGTTATCAGTGACATTACTGGTATCGTTGTTAACTGTATTTTTATAGTTAACATCCGCAATAGCGACATCGATCGCTTCCTGGAATTTTAGACCGTAGGGATTTAGGCTAATGCTTTTCTTGGAATCGCTAGCTTGAACTAAAGTTACTTGTCCATTAGTATTTTCCTCTGCATCCAAACCCAGCCAAGTTTTTTCTGTATTCAGAATTATCCTTACTGGAGCCATCATGCCAGCATCTTCATGAAATAGAATATGGCAATGATTCACAAAAGTACCAGGATAGTCCTCAAACTTCATTGCTAGTTCCACTTCTGATGGACTAACATCGTTTTTTTGGTTGGGACCTGAATATTCTGGTAATATTTCCCCGTAAGGATTGTCTTTAGTAGCGGTACCTGTTTTGTAAGTTGGTGAAAGACCGATCGTGTCGCTTAAACGTCCATCAAGTTTGTACTGAGAACTAAGTTCATCGACTGGAATACCGTTGATTGATAATACAGAAAATTCATTTTGGTGAATATGGAAAGGATGCCATTCTGTTAAAGCTGCTCCAAACGGACCAATACCAGATTCGTTGACAATTGTCCATTTTTCCTGTGTACCAAGCATTGGCATCGCCAATGGTGTCATGCTTTCTAAGGAAAAATACTTGCCATTGATACGATAAACCCCTTCAAAGGTAATTGGCTCTGCATCACTTGGGGGTACTGTCGGATCTGCTTTATCAGCAAAACTCGCTGACCAGGTAAAGGTTCTTTCCTGAGTAAAATCACCATCCTTAACTGACTTGACAAAATCATCATTCTTCTGAGATTGTGCTTGTGAGATGCTCAAAGGTTCAGGAATAGCACCCGTAGGTTTAGCATCTCCTTCAACTTTTATTGTTGCTAGAACTTGAGAACCCCAGTTTAAGTGACCATCTTGAAATCCTTTATCTTTAGTTAAAACTGGAGCATCATCACCTAAAATTTCTTCTGTAGCATTCGATAAAACGTAATAAGTCCCTGGGGTTTCAAACCATTCTTGAATAGTTAACCTTCCGCCTGGGTTGAGTACTGGCAGTTCCTTGATCTCTCGCCTTTTATCTGCACTTGTCCCAGACACATCACCATCAATACCGATCAAGGAGGTTGTCTGAGGAGTTAAGTTCCCTTGAGAATCCTCTTTTACCACTTGTAGAACGTGGAAGGCATTGGGATTCATGTTGGTGAATGAAAATGTATGCCACTCACCTGTGGGAATTTTCAGGGTGGGGTTATATTGACCGTTAACAGTGTGAATAACATTCTCTACAGGTTCTTCCTGTGGTCCACCCCCATAAGGAAAAAGAGGAGGTTGTTTTGATGAATCACCTGTTGGTTGGGTCGGGTCGTAAAGTCCTGTAGCAGTCTTGCCGTTGTAACCCATAAAAGGGGCATCAGACAGTTGATATACAGGATCTCCATCTGCCTCTGTACCTAAGTTATCTATAGGTGTACCCGCAGGAACTTCTGTACTGCTTTGATTGAGAGGATCGCCTGCTTTTCCCTCCCTGAGTTGCTGTTGGATGCCAAAAGAATTGATGGCAAAATAATGGGCTGGTACTTCTTTGGGATTAGCTTTATCGATATCTGCTAAATCATGTGGAGCAGCAACTATTAATTGACCAGCTAATCCAGAGCCTAGTTGTACAGTTGTTTGCCCATGCAAATGAGGATGATACCAGTCAGTCCCGATCGTCTGATTGTCGGGGATTGCTATGTTAATATTCTGACTTTCCCCTGGCTTCACTTCTACCAGAACATTATCCCCTTTCCCTACAGGTGATACGTGCAATCCATGACCATGAAAATTACTGTTGTCCTTTGGCTGTTCTGAAGAGTCTTTATTTTTTGTTAAATCATTTACCAGCGTGAGATTTAGCGTATCCCCAGGCTCTGTGATAATCATCAGACCAGGAATAGTTCCGTTATAAGCTCGCAGATATTCATAGGGAGTTGCTTCATTGTCAAGCCAAGGAATTATGCCATCCCCTGCTTTTAGAGTACCGAATCCCTCAATTTCTATCTCCTCTAAATCTGACATTGTTAGGGTAGCTTTTAATTCTTTTTGCTCTCCCCAACTAGAGATATAGTTTCCAGCTTTACCTAGTTGCCAATCCCGATATGGATCATTAAAAGTAATTTCTTGATCTGGATGAGGTAAAACTTTTAGATAACCAGATGGGTCGTAATCTGATTTCCATTTTTCAAAATTTTGTTGACCAATTACGTATGCGTTCTTTAATGTGCTATTAGCCATGAGCAAAATTCCAAATAATTTTGAGTGAAGGTAGCCTCAGTCAGTAATGTCTACCAATAAATGTTGCCTTTAAGAACAGAGAGAAACTTGAATCACGCCAGCCCCAAGCTGACAACACTAAATAGTTATAACAGATAAAACTTGAAGTCGTCAGGAATTTAAAAATGCTGAATAATTACCAAAAATTAGCTGCTTAAGTATTTAAAGAAAATGTCTTAGCGTATTTTTTATGATTTGCAAA
>JBARVL010000450.1:0-4644 GCA_049646245.1 Crinalium sp.
GCACCAAGGAGTCTTATTTTCTCTCCACAAGCTTGAAATCCCGTATGCCCTACGGTATTTGAATGTTTTGCCTTCACTACTTGTCCGGTGTTTTGTTGCTTGGTTTTCACAACTAAAGGAGGTTCATAAGACTGATATTACTTTACCACAAAATCAATAACGCGATTCATCTCACCACCAACCCAGTACAGTGTGGTGGGAGTCCTAGAGACGGTTGAAGGATAGAGTCATTTGCCAAGTAGCAATTAGCAGTTAGCTTTTAGCCTTATCGCCCTCGGCTATTGCGGTTGCGAGACAGTAATACACCGTCTGGCTCGATCCATGTGCAATACTATATGTTCAAAAACTTAGAAGCAATCAAAGGTGCAGGTCGTAATCCCGAATTGCTCAAAACATTAACAACTTCTGATCTGGAGTTATTACCAAGCTGCACCCTGACGATCAACCCCCAGCAAATAGCTACTGACACTTGGGAATTTGCTACCTCACCAACAAGTGACGTTCCTTGTTGCTTTAATTATCAAGGTCAAACCTACCAGGTTTTTTTAGGATTTACAGCTATAAAAAACGAATTTCATAGCTACGACAAAGGTATAGATCCCCAAACCGCAAAAGCGATTTGGGGTGCGCTGATGGGTTCATATAGCTTCATCAAACGTCACGATTTTTCTACCGAGTTGCTTAAGTAGCAATACTACGAGGGACACCTTCAAGCGCCTCTTCCTCAGTTTCAAAAATCTCAAACACCGAATCCATCATGGTGACTTCAAACACCAATTTTGCTTCGGGATGAACATTGCAAATACGAAAGCTGCCTTTAACTTTATCAGCATCTCGCATCCCTGCTACCAGCGATGTCAGACCAGAGCTATCTATAAAATTAACCTGACCGAGATTAACTACTACATGATGGCTAAGTTTAGAAATACACTCCTGTAACTTGAGGCGAAATTGCCAAGCCGTTGTAATATCTAAACGTCCAGTTGGCGTTAAGAGTATTACTGTTGTGCCATCTTGTGTTGTATGCGTTCTCTGATCAATATGAATCACTAAGACCTCCTTCTTCGGAAGTTGCCATATTTAGCCCTAAAAAAAGCAGTTTTGGGCATCATTATCATTAAATACCTGAGATAAACATTTTCAGGTTGTGATATTTTACTACTCACCTGAGAGTAGTTTAACTTACAGATGCTAAGTCCTGAAGCTTAAATAAGTTACTTTGTCATGGACGAGTGCAACACTGATAGATATTCTGCTTGCAAATAAAATAGCGATAGTGCTGAGTTAATACTTAGTTCTCAGCACGAAGGCGTTATTACTCAGCACTCCAGTTTGCCCAATCTTGAGGCTTTAAGAAAACTTCGTATAGTTCGGCTTCGGGAGTATTGGGTTCTGGTTGATAACCATATTCCCAACGTACCAGTGGCGGTAGAGACATCAAAATTGACTCGGTACGTCCATTAGTTTGCAAGCCAAAGATTGTGCCGCGATCATAAACCAAGTTAAATTCTACATAACGTCCACGACGATATAATTGGAAATTACGTTCGCGATCGCCATATTCCATTGACCGCCGTTTCTCTACAATAGGCATATAAGCTGGTAAAAAAGCATTACCACAGCTTTGTGCAAACGCAAACAATTGTTCCCAACTGCGCTGTTCTACTGCACCTAGTTCAGCACTATACTTACCTGCGGGACCATTGGCATCTGGACCACGATACAACTCACCTTGACCATCTTGATAATCAAAAAATATGCCACCCACACCCCGCGTTTCTTGGCGATGCTTCAAGTAAAAATACTCGTCACACCAAAGCTTAAATGTTGGGTAGTAGTGGGGGTTATGTGTGTCGCAAGCTTGCTTGAGAGTGCGGTGTAAATGAGTAACATCTTCAGCAAATGGATAGTAAGGTGTTAAATCTAAACCACCACCAAACCACCAAACTGGCCCTGCTTCAAAGTAGCGGTAGTTGAGATGGACAGTTGGGATATAAGGATTGCGCGGATGCAATACCATTGATGTACCAGTTGCATAAAAGCGATGACCAGCCGCTTCTGGACGTTGTGCCAGAATTGAAGGAGGTAAATGGTCTCCCCATACCTCAGAAAAATTGACACCGCCTTGTTCAAATACAGCACCCTCGCGCATCACGCGGGAACGACCACCACCACCTTCTGGTCGTTCCCAAGAGTCTTCTCTAAATGTTGTATTTCCATCTAGCTGTTCCAAGCCTTGGCAAATGTTGTCTTGTAGCCCTTGCATAAACTCGCTCACACGAGTTTTGGAATCAACAGGAGGCTCAGGGTTAACCGTGTTCGTTTCAGTCTGAATAGCTGTCATAATGGCAAGAGAAGATCATTCAAACAAGCTCATTAATCTAAATGAGCGTCTTTCTAGACTAACTTGAATTTGGTGAATCTAGAACCTCAAAACTTGAGTTATCCCTTGTTTGTTTTAGGGGAATCCCCGTTCGTTCACGACGGGGATGGATGTCAAGGGTTTTGTGTTAGCATATTTATGTAGTTGGTCGTCTACGCAAAATGTTTGTTCTTGAATACAAGTTAAAAGGTAAGCAGTCTCAATATCAGGCAATTGATGAATCTTTGCGAACAGTTCAGTTTGTCAGAAACAAATGTCTAAGATATTGGGAAGACGGAGAAAATATAGGTCAGAAAGATATATATCGCTACGTCACTCAATTGAGAAAAGAATTTCCTTTTGTGGAAAATCTCAACTCTACTGCTTGCCAACAAGCTTGTGAAAGAACATGGACATCAATTCTCAAGTTTTATACCAACTGTAAAAATAAAATTAGAGGTAAAAAAGGATACCCCAAGTACAGCAAACGTACTCATTCTGTGGAATTTAAACAATCTGGTTGGAAACTAAATCGAGCCACTAAAAAAATCACTTTCACTGATAAAAAGAATATTGGCGAACTTAAGTTAGTTGGGAAGCGAGATTTATATTATTTCCAAATATTTCAGATCAACAGAGTACGGATAGTAAAAAGAGCAGATGGTTATTTTTGTCAGTTTCTTTTAAAACTCGACGTGAGAGACATTGTGCCACAGCTAGAACCTACTAAGCAATGTGTAGGTATAGATGTAGGTTTAAAATATTTCTACGCTGATAGTAACGGACAAACAGTAGATTGCCCTAAATACTACAGGAAAGCAGAAAAACGATTAAACAAACTTAATCGACGTAAATCAAAAAAGTTTAAAAAAGGACAAAAACCATCCAATAACTATATTAAAGCTAGAATAAAATACGCCAAGGCACATTTAAAAGTAAGTAGGCAACGAGTAGAGTTCGCTAAAGAAAAAGCACTCCGTTTAATTCAGTCAAACGACTTGATAGCTTATGAAGATTTGAAAGTCAAAAACCTTGTCAGAAATCCAAATCTAGCCAAGAGTATCAATGATGCAGCCTGGTCACAATTAAGAAAATGGCTGGAATATTTTGGTGTTAAATATAGCAAATTAACTATTGCTGTAACACCGCATTATACAAGTCAGGAATGTTTTAATTGTGGTAAAAAGATCAAAAAATCTCTATCTGTTAGAACTCATGTTTGTGAGTGTGGTTATTGTGAAGATAGAGATATAAATGCAGCATTGAATATACTAAAAAAAGCTACGATAGGGCATATCGGAAGCTGGTCGCAAGACTATAACGCTTTGGGAGATTCGACCTCTACTTTTGTTGGAGAAATCCTGCTTAAGTAAGTTGGGTCTATGAACGAAGAATCCTCTCACCTTCATAGCGCGAGGAGTGTCAAAAAGTATCCTGTAGGAAGATCCTATTTTCAACCAGATTCGCCTAGTATTAATAACCTGCCTGAGACTAGCTGGAGGAGACGTATCTTGATCTTTAATTTTTCCTTCAAATTGATTGCTAGTCGAGGGTGCCGATTTTCTCTGGCAAAGACTTATCGTGCTGTGAGTTCTGCTTCGGTAGATGTACTCTGGCAAAAAATAATTAACTTAGCCGATGTGTCTTGGCACCCCCTGCTTACTAGCACCAATGTTCCCAAGGGATTAATTGCTAAACCTGGATTGATTTACCAAGAGGTAACTCGCTTAATACCGATTCCTGTGCGCGTGTTTGTTGAACGGGTGCGACCTGGAGAATTATTTAGTGTCAGGTTAATTGCTATCCCAGGAATTGAAAAAAGAGTAACCTATCAGGTGGAATCTACTGTGTGTGGCACGTATGTATCTTATTCCGTAACGTTGCGTGGTTGGTTATCGCCGTTTGTTTGGTGGATGATCCGACCTTATGAGGCTCGCGTGGCGGATGAGTTGGCGCACGCAGCAGAACAATTAACAATTAACAATGAACAATTAACAATGACCAGTGACCAGTGACCAGTGACCAGTGACCAGTGACCAGTGACCAGTGACCAGTGACCAATCACTAATAAAACGCGATCGCATATCCGACAACCCGTTAAAATTCTTAATACGTTAGCGATCAATTTCCCCGAATGCAGATAATGGGGTCAGGAATAAATTTATTATGCTCGATCTCGATTCCGTTCTAGAAGTACTGCGTCCGGTGCAAGACCCTGAACTCCGCAAGAGTTTGGTGGAATTAAACATGATTCGTAATATCAACATCGACAATGGTGTTGT
>JBARVL010000451.1:0-47049 GCA_049646245.1 Crinalium sp.
AGTAAACTTACTTCATCTTCAATAGAAGGTTGATTTTCTAATTGTAGAGACGCGAAATTTCGCGTCTCTACAGTATTTGTATCAAGGTATCGAGATGTTATTGAACAAGCTTCACTATGGGAAAAAATACCACGAAAACTCCGGTAAGCAGCAACCGAATTAGGTTCTTGCTGTAAAAAATCACCCAACCGCTTCAACTTCGCTGATTTTCCCCAATACTCTAACCCTTTACCAACTCCTAAAGTTATTGGTTTAATCGCCTGAAGTTGTTGATGCAACCGCACCATACGCGGTACTTGTTGAAAAGATTTATATCCCCCAAATAATTCATCTCCACCTAACCCAGATAGTGCAACTTTTGTACCATTTTGGCGGGCTATTTGAGAAACACAGAAAGTATTGAAGCCATCAATACTAGGTTGATCGATCGAATCTAAAAATTGTGTTAGTAATTCTCGACCTAATGATGCTGTAATTTTATATTCCGTATGTTCAGTATCAAAAGTATTTGCCACTTTTTGGGCAGTTTCTCCTTCATTCCACTCGTTTTCTTCAAAAGCAATTGAATAAGTCCGTAATTGTTCAGTTTGAGTTTGACTAGCTAACGCCACCACTGCGGTTGAGTCAATTCCGCCACTAAGAAATACACCCACAGGGACATCACTAATAAAATGATGTTGAATTGAATCAATTAAAGCAGCACGAACTTTTTCTTTAGCTTCAGGAATAGAAATTGATTCCGCAGTAAAGTTGATTTGCCAATAACATTTTTGAGTTAAATTCCCCGCTTTCCAGTAGAGATAATTACCTGCTTCTAAACAGTGTATCCCTTCAATTAATGTATATGGTTCCGGTACAGAACCGCTAACTAAATAGCCGTATAATCCAGAACTACTAAGATTAATACTAGGCAACGACGAAGCTAAAACAGTCCGTAATTCAGAAGCAAATACTAAAGTAGAATTAGATTGCCAATAGTATAAAGGTTTAATTCCCAGATGATCGCGGGCAATAAAGCAAGTTTTTTCTAAATCATCCCAAATAGCAAAAGCAAACATCCCGCGCAAATGCTGTACACAATCAACACCAAGGCGCTGATAAAGTTTTAGAATTACTTCAGTATCAGTTTGAGATGAAAAATTTTCTCCTTGTGAAATTAAATTACTTCTTAACTCTCGAAAATTATAAATTTCACCATTAAAAGTTATCCAAAAACGCCCATCAGCAGTAGACATCGGTTGATGTCCTGCTGGACTAAGATCCAGAATAGAAAGACGGGTATGCGCTAATGCAATTTGGCGATCGCCTGATATATATATCCCCCGATCATCTGGTCCTCGATGCTGCAAAGCATCTTGCATTCTCTCAATTAAATTTGGGAGAGAATCTTGATAATTACCCAGAGTTAATATTCCAGCAATTCCACACATAATCAATTAACAATTAACAATTAACAATTATCATATACTCTCTGTACATTGGGAGTAATTAGGTAAGAATGATAGAAAATAAGTAGAGACGCGAAATTTCGCGTCTCTACATTAGGCTTAACATCCATTGCTCTAAGTAGCCTTCTAAAGTTTTTTTAAATTGTTCAAACCCAAAATAATCAATTACTTTTTGCCGTAAAGCTTCTGGTTGATAAATTAGAGAATTTGGATAATTACCTTGCAAAATTTGAATCAAAGATTGAGCGATATCTTCAATATCATTTGGATTAACTAAAACCCCTAACTCACCATTACATAAAGCATCTATTGCGCCATCCTGATTTCCCCCTAATGTTGGCTTTCCACAAGCTAAAGCTTCTAGATATACAATCCCAAAACCTTCGCCCAAGCTTGGCATAGCAAACACATCACAGAGATTGTAATGATCGCATAGTTCCTCATCTGGTACAAATCCTGCTAATGTTACACAGTCTTGCAAATCAAGTTCTGTAATTAATGTTTCAATACGAGTGCGATCGCTACCCTTACCAACTAAGATATAGTGAACATTAGGAATTTTAGTACGAATCTCAGGTAAAGCTTGCAAAATTTTGTCATATCCTTTGTAAGCTTCACTACTAGCTAATCTAGCTACAGTTAGAATTATCGGCTGATTAGGCGTTAATTTATAACGTTTTAATAGCTGTTCAGGCTTAGAACTAATTTTAAAGCGTTCTGCATCAAAGGTGTTTGGTAATATAACTATTTTGCTGGGGTCGATATTTTGTTCTTTAAGTAGGCGATCGCGCGTATAATTACTAACAGCTAAAATCTTATCTGCATCCTGCAAAGCTGTTTTTAAACCCTTATTTTCAATATCCCACGCCTCCACACCATGAGCAACAGCCCAATAGGGAACACCAGCGATTTTTTTTAACCAATAAGCAGCAACAGTAAAATTTAAATGACTAGATATAACTAAATTAGGGCGTTGGTAAATTCCATATCCGATAACTTTGCTGGCAAAAACTACAGTACGGAGAAATCCTTGCCAATCTCCAGTAAAATGCCATTTTATACTTTCTTCGTTTAACCTAACTCGATCAACAAATGAATCATTTTTTAAAAATATCTCATACTGAAAACCCTGATCTAATTCATACAATGCTTTAAATAAAAAATTAGAATAAGTTTGAATCCCCCCTATAACTCCAAATAACTCAGGAAACCATAAATACAAAAAACGTGAATTATTAACTACTTTCTTCATAAGCTAACGCGCAAATAAACTTGTACATTTTTAATTTATAGAAAAATTATCAAACCCTATAAACCTCTCTCCTCCCTCCTCCCTCCTCTCTTTCTAAAAGATAAAATGCGCTCTTCCACAACAGCTTATATCAAAACCTGCCTCTTTGCGATCCTTTGCGCTTCCTTTGCGCTCCTTTGCGTTAAAAAAAGAATCTCCATAAAAATCATCTAATTAAACATTTTCCAAAGCTTGCTTCAACCCTTCAGTCGTCTTACTATAACTATAATTATCTATAATTTTGCGACTTTCTTCCCCCCATTTTCTTAATCGTTCCCTATCCAAAAAAGCTTCTTTAAGACTAGCAGCAAGCGCCGACACATCACCTGCTGAAAATATTAACCCATTCTGTTTAACCAAATCTTGGGCGCAACCAACATGATTACTAACAACCACAGCACGAGACATACACATTGCCTCATTAATAGCAAGTCCCCATGTTTCCTCATACCCATAACTAGGTAATACAACTAAATCAGCTATAGCATAAGTACGCGGCATTAGCGTTTGATTTTGAAAAGGAGCAAACTTAATCTGCGGATGACTTGCTGAAAGTTGCCGCAACTCATTTTCTAAATGTCCTGTCCCGACAAAAAGTAGTGATACCTCAGAAAGGTTTGCTTGCAAAAATGCTTGCAATAAATCTATTGGTCGTTTTTTATCTTCAAACTTTCCAGCAAATAAAATAATCCCCTGATTTTCTGAAATTCCTAATTCTTGCTTCCAAGTAATAGCATCACTTTTAGCTGCCTCAAAAGAGGCAAAAAAACGCTCATTATCTACTGCATGAGGAGCAAAAAACAACTTTTCTGGCGACACACCATGCTCTTGAAAATAACCATAATTAGCTTTACCTACATAAAGAAAAGCTGAAAACTTTTGATAAATCAATGATATAAAATTTCGCCGCGCCCACTCCTTCATACCTGTACGTTTCAGCAACCGATGGGAGTCGCCTCGAAACAACAAAGGAGCTTGTTTATTATTCCACTGCCAAATAAAATTATAAAGGCTGGCATAGTTATAACTTAAAAGTAGAACCGCATCCGGCTGATAATTACTTATTCTTTCTAAAAGTGTAGGATTTTGCAAACCCCAAAAGTGATGAGTCCCTGGATTATTACTAACATTTGGTACAAACTCATAGTCATATCCAGCTAACAGTGGAATATCCCAACGAATAGTTTGTAAAAAACCACTATCTACTTGCTCAGTAATACCAAAATCCCAAAGATAAAAAACTTTAATAGCAAAATTAGCTGTCATCCTGAGATAGCGAAACCAAGGCGCATAATATTGAATTGGATGAGAGGTAATAATTGCTATTTTTTCCATAAAAATATTTATACAGTACTTTGCATCTAAATATAGTACACCCATACCCGAACTTCGGGGAAGGTGCGCGGAGCGCGGGTGGGGTTAATTCTGTACTTCACTAAATTAAAATATCCTATATATCCTATATCTCTACTCTTCTAATTATTTTGATAATCATAACCACCTACCACAACCTGCGTTTCTTGATTTTTTTTATTTTCCATAAAAAGAAAACTAATTATTACTAATACCCCCGTCGCTTGAAAGAGTGAAGAAATGTATACGCCAGCAATATACTCAGTTTGAAAGGCAAAACTCAACAGTACAACACTAAATAAAGAACGCGCGGCTAAAAGTGGCGTGTGCATACTCCACCGTGTAGCTTGTCCATAAATTGAGCCCAGAACAACTGCTAGTAATGCACAACCTAAAAAGCCAAAGTTAGCGTAAGCTTCGTTCAGCAAACCCCAGCCAATTGTCGTGGTCAGAGTATCGGCGCGAGTTTGCAAGCCGTAGTAGATACTTAATATATAAGTTCCTTCATGGCTGGCAATTTTTTTAGCATTTAAAAATCGGGGAATTAATAATTGAGGAATAGTTGCATAAGTAGAGCCATTTAAATATGGTAAATTTTTAGGTGTTTTTTCTTGAGACAATACTAATAGTTGAATTAAGCCTCCTCTATCTACAAGCGATTGTCTACTGTTTGCTGTTTGAGGTTTATCTGAAGTTGATACATACTCCTGCAAGTTTTTAAAAGAGTAGCCTATCCATTCTTCATACAAAGCTGGATAATCAAAAGGTTGAAAATAAGGGTTTCTGTTGCCCCACAAATACTTAGCACGCATATCACCTTTACCCATGTGCAGTAAACTAAAGCACAAAAAAGCTATAACTATAACTTTCCAAGGAAGTTTTTGGCTACTAGAAATATAGGCTAAGACCGCCAATAATAGCATAGCTAATGAACCTACTAAAGCAAAATTTAAGGCATTAATTAAACACAAGGTAATAAATAAAGTAAGAAATATAGTTGCTTTGCTTTTAGATAGTTTTTTAGCGCCAAAACGATAAGACAAAACAAAAATAGATAAGGTACTAAGTCCGATACTAACGCCAACAATAATAGGATAAAATTTTCCTAGATTTAACCATCCCCCTAGCCGTGCCATGTTAAAAATAATATCTAAAGTTATACCAAAGAAAAAGAATAATTCTCCTTTTTGTCCATTGAATGCGCGATAAACTTTAGGAGGTTTGCTCGCAGTTTTAACGAACTGTAGCCAAACGAATGTTCCTAGACAGAGAAAACCTGCCGTAGTAGCACTGGCAAGAAATTGCCCGTCTGCCGAGTTATTAAATCCCCCTATACTCCTGGCAAATGTCACAGTCTGGGCATTATTTAAAAGTGGAATAGCGTGTGTCCAAAGATAAGTTAGTGCATAAATGGGAAAAATAGGGAAACCTAAAGCTTTACCTGAACACCAAAAATAGCTAGGAAGAAATGCAGCAAAAGTAATTAAATTAGCCCCTAAAAAGCTAGAAAAATAAGGTGTTTTGCTACTAAAAGCTTCAAAAAAGAAAAATAAAATAACCACTAGCCAAAACGTCTTGAGTAATTTTTTTCTTTCTTGACGCGCAGCTTTGCGGGCATATTTTGTGATTAATTTTTGGGAAACCAATCCTACTTGTGGATACATCATAGTTAAACCCCTCTAGCGGAAAAACTCACACGATCAAAAATGTCGCACAGCCGATCAGTCATTTCTTTAGCTGTATATTCTTTAAAAGCTTCCCAGTTGGTTTCAGAGGTTGGTAGGGGTACTTTCAACCAATTAGTGGCGATCGCATCAGCTATTTGCTCAATTTCTGCATTTGTCTCAAAAGTAACCACAGTTCCAGCTTTAGTACTTTTTAGCACATTAACTACACTACTTTTTTCATGGAAGATTGCTAGTAATGGTTTTCCAGCCAAAATATAAGGATATATTTTGGAAGCAGTATAACTCGGATCGTCAGAACCAGGGACAATTAAAGCATCAGCATCAAGTAAACATTGTAGGGCTTCAAAGTAAGGAATACGTTCTGAATGCTCAATTACCATATCTCCGACACCACAAGCAACAGCTATTGGTTCGATAGTCTTACGCGATCGCTCTTTTGGAGCATAGTCAGTACCGATAAAATGTAGTACTAAATTAGTATGCTCCGGTGATTGTTGACGCGATCGCCCTAAAGCTTCAAACAAACAACGCAAAGCAAAACCCATATCCTCACCCCCACGCCCCACATACACCCAATGCTGCTTACCATCATTGGGATCAAAATGGTTATGCTGGATGCGTTGATCCTTCAACACAGCAAAATCTTTCTCTGCTGCACCAAAAGGTAAAACTGTAAACTGCTCTGGCTTTAACCAATCATAACGTTTAAGTAAAGTATCAACATATCCAGAAGAAACACTGATAATATGAGACACATTTTTCAGTGTCCAAGGTTCTAATATACCCGCATTTAGCTGAGAAGCTTTATATTTCCAAGACTGATAAAAAGCATCACCCACACCCTGATAATCACTTAACCAAGGATCTTGAAAATCTAATATATATGGTAAACCATATTTCCAGTACCAATATCGAGCTAAAGTCATTACTGGAAACAAAGTTGTCGAAAAAAAGATTAACTCAGGTTTTTCACTTTCAATAATTTGATTACCCAGATGAGCTAAATGAAAAAAGCTTCGCAACCCTATATTATTAACCTTTAACCATGATGTCCAAGATTTAGGAATAAAACCTGCTTGCCAAGTTTTGATATCACTAGGAACAGTTTTACATAAATCTAAATCTTTGATGCCTTCCTGCTCATCGGGATTAATTTTTAAAATCAAAGGTTCCCAACCAAATTCCTTAAAAAACGGCAAAGACATCCTGACACGGTGCATATCTGGGCAAGAAATTGGGGGAAAATTTGGTGTAACAATCAGAACTCTTTTATTCATCCAACTAAGTGAGGTTGAGGCAAATTTAATTCTTTCAAAAGAGCGCGGAACCGATTTGCCCAAGTATGGTGTTGTAAACAATAAGCTTGAGCCGCAAAGCCAAGTTTTTGCCGAACATCTGGATGATCAAGATAATAATGAATCTTGTCTTGTAAGTCTAACTGATTATCCCAAGTAGCTATTTCACCAACCTTAAACAACTCCCGCAACTGCTGACAATCTTGAGTTAAATAAAACCCTCCTACCATTGGAATCTCAAATTCCCTTAGCCGTACTTGCCGCATTTCTTTTTGAGTCCCTGGAGTACCCATAAAATGAGTAAAACCCAAATTAATTGCAGCGCCTTGAACTAAGGGAATAAAATCAGCATCAGCATAAGAACCCTTAAGACACTCAATTGGTAGCTTATTAGAAATCCCTGCTGGTGGTGGTGGTTGCAGTCGTCTTTGAATAGTTGAGAATAACTGTTTGCGCCCTTCTTCCTGCAAACGAGGAAAAAGATAATAGCGTAAATCGTGTAAAGTCTTTGCTTTTGGTTGAACATACCCGACATCAAGAGTTTTATTGAACCAGTTATGTCCATAAATTCTTAAAGGAATACCATGCGCGGCTAACTCAGTTAACACTTGGCGACGATAAAGCCAAGGCGAACCTAAATAAACGACACCCCCAAAAGGAATACTTTCTTTTGCCGATTCATCAATTGCCGCAGGTGGATTTGCTGCCATCGGCATATAATAAGGGCGAATTCCGGCACGGCGTAAACCAGACCAGTGATTAGTTTGGGCGCAAGCTACCAAGTCAAAGTACTTACCAGTACGCAAAATGCGATACCACTGTCCCACCAGATCAACATGGTAATTCACCATTGGTACATCTAGGGCGCGTAACTGCTGTGCTGTTTCTACCTCCAAAACATCATCATAAATAACTGCAAAGATTAAATCTAAACGTCCTTCAGCTTTCAGACGTTTAGCTGTTGCCAGAAGTTCAGTATTAATTTGATGATTTTCTCGCAGTCCCTCAGCCGTCCACGATTTACCCATGTGAGTGCCGTAGAAAAATTCTTCCACCGAGCATCCCAAACGTCGCCAACCCTCAGATAGGTTTACTGGCATCCAGCCACCTTTACAAAGGATAGTTAATATATTCATAGCTGTTTAGCTGGATTTCCTTACCTCAAACTATCACTTAAAACTTATCAAAAAAATACTGTGTTGATCTGTGGTTAATTTTTAGCCTACTTTCACGAACTTTTGATGACAATGATTATCCTCACCCCTTAGCTTTAACCTGCTGCTTTTCGGGAATCAGACTGCGATAAAGTTGTTCATATTTTCCAACTACAACCGAAGCGGAAAAACATTCTTCAGCCCGTTGGCGACAATTGCGACGATCTATCTCAGATAACTTATTAATTGCAGAGCAAGCTTCTTCAACATTGTTAACTAAATAACCATCAATCCCATCACGCACAATTTCAGGTAAAGCACCAAAAGGACAAGAAATTACAGGTGTACCACAAGCTAGTGCTTCTGCAAACACAATCCCAAAAGGTTCTTCCCACTGAATCGGCACAATCATCGCAGCAGCTTTACCTAGCAACAGATTTTTTTGCTCATCGTTTACAGTACCAATATATTCAATTCCATCTTTGCCTAAATGTGGCACAATTTCTTCTTGCCAGTAGCGCCCTTCTTCGCCACTGGTGCTATAATTTCCCGCAATTAACAAACGTCGTCCTGTGCTACGTGCTGCCGAGATCGCATTATGCGCCCCTTTAATTCTTTCTACCCGACTCAAGAAAACTAAAGGAGCATCTGGCTCAACATCAGGCTGGAAAGTATACTTCTCTAACTCGACACAATTATGAATTGTATGCCAAACACCTCCAGCTACCCCACCTTGGCGACAAATATAGTCACTACAACCCGTAAAAGTTAAAGAATTTTTGGCTAATTTTGCTCCCCATCCCACAGTGCGCCCACTAGGTTGCCGTTGGTAAGACATAATCTTGGGGAGGCGGGAATTTAGTAAGGGCAGTAAATATAAAACGCGAGAAAAACTATGTATAATCTCAGGTTGAAACTTCTGTACTGCTGACCAAAGCGTTGCCATATTACGCACAGCATCATATTTGTTTTGAGACTGCAAACCTGCCCAAGGAAATAAAACATCAGCAGGGGAAGTAGAATCCCGATGTGCCACCAATCCAACTGTATGACCAAGCGATCGCAGTTCTGTTACCAAAATATCAACAATACGCTCAATTCCTCCATACAGTTGCGGAGGAACTGGCAATTCTGGATCAGCCGTTAGCAACACACGCATTTTTTTACTGATGACTTATAATGCCAAATTATCTTAACTTTTTAAAACTTTTTTGGTAAATTAACTCAACTAAATCAATTTTGTAAAAATTCTTCCCAGGCAGCTAAATTAATATCTGCGTATCCTTTTTGCTCTCTTGGTACTTTACCTTGTTCAACTGCTTTTAAAATTAAGGGTAATAGCTCTATATAACGCGGTGGTTTAGTAGCTGGATGTAATAACCATGCTTGCTCAGATTTCAAATTCAGCCGCCAGCCACCAGACCCACCCACAGTTTTGAAAAGCATAATTTCCGGCGATCTAGGATAGCCACGATTTAAGTACTTTACAGCCAAAGTTTCTATTAATAAACGTCCTTGTAGCAGTGGTAAATAACTCGCTAATTTTTCTTGATCTATCAGATAACAACGAGTACTAAACCAATCATTACACCAACCACCTGTGACTGAAAGAAAAGGTCGTCCTTCATGTAGACTAGGTGCATCAGGAAGATTTTTTTCTGTTGCAAAAGGTGGGCTAGTTCGGGGACTAGCTGCTACTGCTTTTTCCTCTTTCTCCATCAAATTTTGGGCTTCAACCGACCAATCATAACCGGGCTGCTGATATAGCAGCATATCCGCATCATAATGTATGATATAACGAGTAGTTGGTATTTCCAAACCTGCTAAGTATGACATGAGAGCGCAGGCTCCATAGTCATGAGTTTCTTTAACTACATTACGCAAATATTTTTTTGATAGCAATGGAAATAAAGGATCGTTGGGGCGCAGGTAAACAATCCGATCTAAATACCCTTTAGCTTTTAATAATTCTGCGATCGCACAAATCTTTTCTACCCGTTGACTAAATCCAGGTTCAGGAAAGCGTTGATCCGGATCAACAATTTTAGTTTTTTGGGGACGGCAGCAATCAACAATTGCTAGCTTCTCATCTACGCTATCACTATGTGCTTCAGCTAAGTACTGAACCGTACTTTCAGCGTAAGCAACATCACCAGGAGAAAGATTTATCTGTAACGTGCAGTTAGACATTAAACCACTTGGCTATAACTTGCATCAACTGTTTTTCATTAAACCTATAAAAAACGGGTAGCAATTAACTAGCCACCCGCCAAACCTGTGAAGTGAATAAACTTTCACAGACATTTAATAACTGAATTTACATTCAGATTGAAACTATACAGTTACAGCTTTCTTAGCAGCAGAACTCAATTCGCCCTTAGCATACTTAGCAGCAAAATCATCCAGAGAAATTGGCTTAATCTTGCTAGCATTACCAGTAGCTCCAAAAGCTTGGTAACGTTCAGCACAAACCTTCTGCATATACTTGATAGAAGGCTTCAAGAAGTGACGAGGATCAAATTCTTCTGGCTTGGCTGCTAAAGCTTCACGTACCGCAGCAGTAATTGCCAAGCGGTTATCGGTATCAATATTCACCTTACGAACACCACTCTTAATACCCTTTTGGATTTCTTCTAGTGGTACACCGTAGGTTTCAGGAATCTTACCGCCGTATTGGTTGATTAAAGCTAGCAAATCTTCAGGTACGGAGGAGGAACCGTGCATTACCAAGTGGGTGTTAGGCAGACGGCGGTGAATTTCTTCAATCCGGCTAATTGCCAAAATTTCGCCAGTTGGTTTGCGAGTAAACTTATACGCGCCGTGACTGGTACCAATAGCAACAGCTAAAGCATCTACACCAGTTTGTTCTACAAACTGAACTGCTTCATCTGGGTCAGTCAACAACTGGTCGTGGGACAATGTACCTTCAAAGCCGTGACCGTCTTCTGCTTCACCTTGCCCAGTTTCCAAAGAACCTAAGCAACCGAGTTCACCTTCAACGCTAACACCGATAGCGTGAGCAACTTCCACAACTTTGCGGGTAACATCAACGTTGTATTCAAAGCTAGCTGGAGTCTTAGCATCTGCCTCCAGTGAGCCATCCATCATCACGCTGGTGAAACCATGACTCATTGCTGAATAGCAAGTAGCAGGGCTGTTACCGTGATCCTGGTGCATGGAAATGGGGATATCAGGATAGGTTTCAACCGCAGCCAAAATTAGATGGCGTAGGAAAGATTCCCCAGCATAGGTACGAGCGCCACGAGAAGCTTGCAAAATCACAGGGCTATCTGTCTCATGGGCAGCCTTCATGATGGCTTGAATCTGCTCCATGTTATTGACGTTGTAGGCTGGGATGCCATAGCCATTCTCAGCCGCATGATCCAGCAGCAAACGCATTGGTACGAGCGCCATAGATAGTCCTCCTAAATTCTTTATCTTTATCAGCTAGTTGGCTTGAGACGAGCGTAATTCTTACGATAATCTTAAGATACTTTACCAAACTGTACTAAATCATATCTGAAATTGAGATTTTCTCTTTATTTCAGAAACATAAAATTATTTTATATATTTGATATGGGTCGCCCGGGATTCGAACCCGGAACAAATCGGTTAAAAGCCGAGTACTCTACCGTTGAGTTAGCGACCCGATGTATCCGTTGTTTTCACAACGTTTATCAATCTAACACAATTTTCTAAAAAGTCAAAGGTTTTTTTAGAAAAAATTTACCGTCAGGCTCATATCAGTCTCCAAACTTGCTCCGGGTTCTAGCTGGAGCAGGCTTTCCCCGGTATTAAGAGCATTGCGGGGAGCCGTCCAAGGTTCTATGCAGTAGTAGTCTTTGCCCTTGACTGCCCAAAAAACTAAGGTGGAATAGCTGTCATCGTAACTGAGAGTTAACTTTAATTTGCGCCCATTGTCAGTAATGGTTGCAGAATTACCACTCAGTTGCTTGAAGGCTACGTCAATCTCATCCTGGGTAAAATTAAATTCACCGCTAAAAGGATGGGTGGTGTGATGAATTTGGTCGTAGTACTCAGATGAGGGAATTTCAAACTGCAACTGTGTTTTATGGGGTGTCCAGAAGTAAGGATGTAAACCTGTAGAAAAGGGCATGGGTTCTAGGGATAATCCTGCTGTGGTTGCCCCATGATTGGTGTAGCGTTGGTGAATTTCTAAAGTATTGCCAATAAGTTCGTAGGTAAAGGCTAGTTGAAAATCAAACGGGTAGACAGCACGGGTTTGATCGTTGCTGTTCAGTAATATGGTAAGGCTGAGGCGGTCTTGGGTTACTTGCTCTGTAACTTCCCAAGGCAGGTCACGGGCAAAACCGTGTTGCTTAAGGGTGTATTGCTGATTTTGAAATGTATAGGTGTTTTCGGGTAAGTTACCACAGATGGGAAACAAAATGGGGATGCCGCCCCGTACACTTAAGTCTGGCTTGGTAAAGCGTTCAGCGTCTAAGTAAAGAATTTCTTGTCCTTGGATACGCCAGCTTGTGATGATACCTCCTCGCTCAGGAACGACTTCAAGTTGTGATTGGGACTCGTCATCGGAGAGGATATAGGTTTTATATTGCTGCTGCTTTTGTGCGATCGCAAACATTGTTTTTCCTAAAAATTTTGGTAATATTTAGCCGTAGCCTTTGATTTAACAGGCTTTTGTCGCTAATTGTGCGCTTAATTTAGATATTTTTAACTTTGTGCGATCGCTCCTATTTATCGCTAAAATATTAGTATGAAGTAATATTACAGAGTGCATGACATCAGAAAGCTGCTAACTTTGCTATCTGCTTGCCCTTTTTGGGAGAAAAAACAAGATTTTTTTCTCAGCCGCAATGCTTATTTTGTGTGAACGCCAAGGCAACGTGACTTATTATCAGTGTAAAATTAGACAAGTAGATTTAAACCTGTCCTTGCCGCGATGCCAGTGTCTTTCCCATTTGAGATATCCGCATGAGCCTAGCTCAGGTAAATTGCCACCATTAAAACAATTATCTAGAAAATTGCCAAATTCTTACCCGATTTAAGCTACACTTTCCAATTAAATCGCTAACTTCATTTCAATCCCTTACCTCATAGCAATTATCGGTACTCACAAATAACAAAGGCATGAAATTTGAGTTGGGAATTTAGGATTGGATATTTACGATGGTAACTGCTGCAATGCCATATACCGATTTCACCGAGAAATTGTGTATAGGGATACATAAGCAGGTAAAGTTACCTGGTTTAAGTTTTTTGAAGCTCCATAAATTCTGTGTCCCTCTACCTTGGGATCGCAGTTTCCTTAAGAATATAAAAAATTATCTGATTAGGAGAAGCAACCCATGCTACACCGCAAGATTTATCAACTCTGTTGCGATGGTCGTGAGGTCTGTATTTTCTTGCGGGATCAACAACGTTGGATTGAACGGGCTCGCATTCTTGACATTGAAGGAGATTTAGTTACAATTCGCTACGAGATTGATGAAGAAGATGAAATGTGTTCTTGGGAAGAGATGGTACGTTTGGAAAGCATTGGTGCAGTAAGTCAGAAGTTGGCTTCTGTACCAAAAGGGAATGCAGAACCGCTAGTTTCTGATGATTGCCCTGAAGCTGAACAAATTCGTCCTCGTTTTCCAGAAGAGTAACGCTGACCTAGACAAGTTTAGTCTGCGTAGACGGGCTAAACTTATCTAGCATTGGAAAGTAGGTCTTTTCTCACCTCAAGAATACCTATTTTAAAAACCGCCAAGACGCAAAGAACGCCAAGGAAGAAGAAGAAAAGTTATCAAACTCTGTTCCCCTCTCTCCTCCCTCCTCTCCCCTCTCCCCCTCAAACATAAAATTGAGAAGCACAACAGCTTATTACAACAATCCCCGATAACGAATAAATATTAAAATAGCTGCCCACGACCCCAAGGCTACTTTTACTGCAACCAGGATGTTGAGTATGGGGATAACACCGCCACTAAAAAGTGCGCCTAACTCTCCCTGGGGTAACTCTACTCCAGCTAGGACGATCGCTGATAGGATAATAAAAATCAGCACCGAAATCTTCTCCCATACAGCAGCGTGCCAGCGTTTGTAGATTTCCTGCATCGACTCCGGTGATGAGGTAATCGCCACCAGTCCTATAGCTGTTCCGCCTGCTACCCCAGCAGCAAAACCACCACCCGGACTCAAATGCCCCCGAATTGCCAGTTCGATGCTCACCAAGGCGGCAATTGTTGCTCCCAGACGTGCCAGTACGATGGATGGTTGATCGGTGAAACGATAGATCGTGCAGGATGGTCTTTCATTAGCCAGGAGAAATTTGCAACCCAAGATGGCGATCGTAAATACCACTACTTCGTAGATTGTGTCATATAGGCGATTTCTGAAAATTATCCCTGAAACCGCGTTGGGAATCCCACTATCTTGAACAACCGCCGCTACTATTGAGTGCGATAATTCTGGTGCTGGATTAGGAATGATCAGGACTTTAACAAATAGTGCTATCCCTGCTACAATGTAAACCCATTTCATTTATGCTTCTCCCCTGAATCTGTTGTGCTGACATAATTTAGGCTTGTCATGGTTGAGGTAAGTTCGGTTTGCATGATGTCATAGATGCGTTTAACTCTGATTGCGGTTTGATAGGGTGGCTTTTCGTTCTCATACACTGCTAGGTCTTGATGAGATATTTGGCTCTGATCCCACCCTAGCTTTGTCGGAAGTTCAGGCAGAAAGCTAGTTTTTTCTACTAAGGGGGAACTAAGGGGGGTAATTGCAAATCGGGCGCAGGTGACATGGACTTCTTGATCCATCAATGCCTGATGTAATGCTTGCTTATTGGTGTAGGAAATTAGTTCAAGACGCAGATAGTGTTTACCAAAAATCAGGCGTAACTCATCCATCAATTGGCTAAAATGGCGATTTTCCTCTACTTGGGTCGATTCGCCTTCGAGTACGCCAAGATGTATAACTAACGATGAACGCACTGCGATCGCATAGAGTGTAATTGCCAGTAGCGTTCCTACCAATGCTTCGGTTAAAGCCACATCCGCCGCCCCCAAAACTGTATAGACTAATGCGGCGATCGCTCCTAAAACACCCCGAATTACTAGAGCATGGTATGGATTGACCTGAAATACTACCAGGCAAGCAGATAAGGGCAGCAGTGCGACGATGACATATATATAAATATCAGTCATTGTTACCCTCGCTACTAGAACAATATGCCAACACATACCCCAGCATCGTATTCCAGATGGCTAGGGAGATAATAGCCAAAATGAGTAGGGGCGATTCTCTGGGTATTTTCAGGAGTAAACCAAAGATAATCGCGATCGAGCCGAGTGTATCTGCTACAGAAAGACTATGTAGTTTGAATAAGACTGATCGTTTACCAAGTAAGTGAGAGGTTCCCCAAAACCAGAAGAAGATTCCTACACTGATGCAGGTATAACTAAGAATGTTAATCATAAGCTGTTGTGCGTCTAAAGTGTATGTTTTAGAAGGAGAGGAGGGAGGAGAGAGGAGGGAGGAGGGAGGAGGGAGGAGAGAGGAGAGAGGAGGGAGGAGGGAGGAGAGAGGAGGGAGGAAAGAGTGTAAAGTAACTTTTCTCAAGAGTTAAAGATGTTTAATTTAAATGCGCCTTAGCTTAAAATTTCTGCCAAAAGTATCGGGATTGAATTTTTACCACAGATGATTTTGAATGGGTTGGGATTCTACTTGATTTAGTCGTTTGATTATATGAGCCAGCAGCATTAATCCAGCATTCCCGACACTCAGGATGATTACCCCGACAATACCGATCGCCCAATCATCGCGCAAGACTGATATAACCAAAACCAAGATTGATGTTTTGGTAGCAATACTGGAAAGTGCCAACATTTTTTGCCAGATATGATCACCCCCCTTAATCCCAAGGGGGAGAATGACTTTATCTGTTTGATTAGGGGATAAACTAGCTTTATCCTCAACATTTTTTAAGGGTTGGGGTGGGGTTATATAATCCTTGCAAACTGCGTAGATAGGGATAAGCAAAGCCGAAATCATGGCAATTAGCAGCAAGTTCAGGATCATGCTTTCCTCCTTAAAACCCGATGGACTTCGTACCAGCCATCTTTGTCGTATTTGACAACAATGGTTTTAGGCGTAAAAGTAATCAGAAATATATCTAAAAAGATCAGTCCCGGTGTCCTTCTAGGTTGCACCCGCTCTCTGATTACATCTTCCTGAGTATGGGGACGGAAGATAATTTCAAATGCTTCTATATATGCTTGCGGAATCGCCACGACAATTTTACCCAACACCTTGAGCCAATCTTTTAAGGCTTCTTTTGATGTGTAGTGGCGCGGTAATAACAGTGCAACAGTGACACCGATAATAATATTTGCCACACTCAAATTAGCGGTGAGCAAAAACCAGATAGCCAGTCGAAATATTAAATGCCCGATCATGCTAGTACCATCCAGAAGATCGCGATCAACGTCAGACTCATCACACCGATCAGATGCTCAAATTGTTCAAGGACACGCGGCAGTTTGACGGCTAATTTTTTAAAAATCAAAAAATACGCCAACCAACCAACGCCGATAGTGGCGATCGCTTTCGGGATATTGGCAAGTGTATATGCTTCGTAATACACCACATTTGCCACAACCAGCCCACTAATCAATAAAATCACTGCTGGCAAAAAACCAGGACTTACCTCCCCTTGTCCTCCACGTGGTAGAAAGATGAATTTAGCAAATGATATTGCCGTTCCTACCGCCGCAATGTTCATGGCGATTTCTTGCCAGGGCAGCATATTCTTCATCGTCAACACCTTCGCCCCAAATCCAGCTAACAACGGCAAGCCTGAGATCGAGAGGCTGGCGATCACCAAGGCGATCCAAATGGTTGTATTAATTGGCTTTTGTTGCAGATCCTTGAAGTTACGGCTGGGTAAGACACCCGCAATTAAAAACAGTGCTGATTTTACTAACCCATGCGTCAGTGCGTAAAAACCACTTACCTGCGGTGCAGCAAGGACAAAACCTAACTGCGAAATTGTGTGAAAAGCCAACATCCGCTTGGTATCTTTTTCAAATACTGCATAAAACACCCCCATCAGGGCTGTGGCAACTCCAAACAGCCTAATTAGGGGATCGATCTCATCCAAAATCAGCGCACAACGCACCAAGGGAAAAACGCCCGCTTTTACCACCACTCCCGACAGTAACGCTGATACTGGTGACTCCGATTCGGAGTGTGTCAAGGGCAACCACAATCCCGATACAAACACGCCCCCCTTTACTAACAGTGCCATCAAGATCAAGGCAAATGCCTCGATTGGCGCACCACGCAAGGCTGCAAAACCAAATGAATGATTGGCTTGATAAGCCAGCACCGCACCAACCAAATAAAACAACATGGCTACGTTGCTGACAAATAGATAGCGCAAGCCCACCCAAATCGATCTATCTGTGCGGGGATAGGCAATCAAGAGAAATCCGGCAATACTGAGTACTTCTAACGCCACGTATAGACTAATTAAGTCTGAACTTATAAACGTGGCATTGACGCTGCCATGCAGCATGGCGATTTGGGCGTAGAAAAAAGCCGACTTGCCACTGTACCAACAGTAAAAGATGACTGCGAGTGTCACTAGCCCATTGGTCAAAATAAAGTAAGCACTTAATTGATCAATGGCTAAGGTGACACCGAAATTGTCTAGTAATTCCAGTGTTAGTGGCGACGAGTAAACAAATAGCAGCAACGCATATCCAGTTGAAGCAAGAGCTATGCTCAAGGAGAGATAGCGATCGAGCTTGGGAAATAGAAAAATGATGAACCCTAAAAAGAACGGGAGTGTAATCCAGGCGATCGTGATGTTAATCATGGCGTGTTGCTCTTTTCGATCTCGTTGCTTTCCAATGTCGGGTTATTCCGCGCCAGCTTGATCACACCAACCAGCATTAATGCTTGAATCGAAAAGCCGATCACGATCGCGGTTAATATGACCGCTTGTGGAACTGGATCGGCGTAAGCAACATTTTTCGCATCTGAAAGAATCGGTGTGAACAAGCCATTTCGGGATGCAATCAGCACGTAATAGGCGATCACTCCTGTACTCATCACATCCATTGAGATGATCTTCATCACCAAGTTCTTTTTAAAGATGATGCCGAAAAAACCGCACAATATGGTGGCTAATACGAATGCTTCTAACACGGGAATTGCCTGCCGGATAAGGGTTGATCGTATCTGGGAATTAGGCTATTTTGCTTTTCTGGCAATGCTACGCCCAGGGCAAGCGATCGCCGATCAAGTCTAGGAATAAATACCTGTTTAAAAGTGCTTATATTAAATTAGCACTATAAAAGCGTGTTTATCTACTAACAGCACTATTATTATTTCTATAGTTTCTATAAATTTTCTCAATGGTAGGCGCATGATGTAGAGACGCGCCATGGCACGTCTCTACGCTGACTGCTGAAGCTATAAATGCTAAACCGATTGAGCTACTATTGATTTCTGGCGTTATCTGCAATCAAAAAGCGTGAATCTGTTGGATTTGTCTACCCCTTTAGAATTAATTGGCAGACCTGCTCAATTTCAACGTATTGTGCAAGTTCTCGCGCAAGATGGCGATTTGTTAATTGCCGGAGTACCAGGCTGCGGGCGGCGTACTTTAGTGCGACGTGCTGCTGAGGAAGTAGGGGCGATCGTGCTAGAGATAGATTGCATTCGGGCGACAGATGGTAATCGCTTTGTGCAACTACTATGTGAAGCAATTAGCCAAAGCTTTGATAGCCAACTAATTCAAAATTGGATAGAAAAGAGGGCAGAGGAATTTTTTATTTTTGATTCAGAAGCGA
Source organism: Crinalium sp. (assembly GCA_049646245.1). GTDB lineage: Bacteria > Cyanobacteriota > Cyanobacteriia > Cyanobacteriales > PCC-9333 > Crinalium. The sequence goes on from JBARVL010000451.1 coordinate 19,062, forward strand.
TCGCTAAACTACAGCTATTACCCCTGCTCAAACCAGAACAGCTATGGCAAGCCTTTGAGCTACTGATTCATTTACCGCAGTTATTGGCTGCATCTTTAGGCAAACGGGTAGTATTAATTTTGCAAAGTTTCCCCCATATCCGTTCTTGGGATCGCCATCAGAAATGGGAAACTTTTTTAAGGGGAGAAATTAAACAACACACTCAGGTAAGTTATGTTTTAATTACTACCATTGGTGAGATAACTGCCCATGCAGAGACAGATAAATATCCCTTAGAACTTGTGCAGCTATCTCCTTTAGCAGATGAAGTTTTAGCAGTTTGGGCGAGAGAAATTTTACATACAGAAAGACTGACATTTGATTCGCGATCGCCAGCATTAGAACTTTTTTTAGAAGCTGTGCAAGGACATTTAGGCGATGCTATATCAATAATTCGCCGCTTACAAATTCTGCGTCAATCTGATAACATAATTAGGTATGAACAAGTACATCAAGCAATTCAAGGATTGCTCAAAGATTTATCAATAGTCTTTGAATCTTTACTAATGTTACTACCAGCTAATCAAGTACATCTTTTAGAATGTTTAGCTTTAGATCCAACTGAAAAACCCCAAAGCCGAGAGTATATTCTCAAACATGGTCTTTCGCGTGGTGGAAGTCTGCAAGGTGCATTAACGGGACTACAGCAGAAAGGTTTAATTTATGGTTCTGAGCAAGGTTATAAATTAGCACTACCTCTCTTAGCTTTGTGGCTACGCCAACGGTTAATTTAACAACATAATCTGCACCGCAAGCGCCTACTTCCGTATAGCCTCAGCCTTACAAGCTGAGAAAGTTTGAGAGCATAAAACAGCCCCTCTGCTCCTCTGCTCCCTCTGCCCCTCATCCTGGTGGTGCTACTTCAAAAACGGGGCAATAGCCCTCTGGTGTCACTTTAAAACCGTACAGGGGAGAGGCTGGGTTCCAACACCTCTGCGCTCGCATATAAAGGCAATTACCGCAGCATTCAAGGTCTACTGGCACACGCGCATTGCTTCTTTGGGTCATCAGTTCCCGTTGTGATAACCCCCGCAATACTAATTCTTCTCCCTGCCAACGTGCTTCTATTAAGCCAGTATCCCCAAAGTTTTGCCAACGTGGATCGGTGGCTATAGTGTTTGGTAGGGTGATTGTGACTAAGGTTTCTAGTTCGGTTAACTCGCCTTCGTAGTTGGTTTCTGCTGGTGCTGCTGGTTGTACAAAGGTGTCACCAATTGGTAGTTCTACCAAAGTCCCAGCACCAGGAGAATGCAGGTGGTAGCGATTTTGCAATTCATCTAAGCTAGTTAAGTCGGCTAGGTAGGTTGGGGAACCGTGAATGAAAATTACGTGCTTGGGGCGTAAGTTATGGATTAACTGGGTGGTTCCAAGACCGTCAGAATGTTGGGCTAATAAATAGGTTTCTATTTGAGTTAGCTTTGAGATTTCCGGTGGGAGATGGGAAAAATCAGGATTAACTGAGTACCTGGGTTGTTGGGGTATTAGTACTAGCCAACGTTTGTTGTCTTGTTGGCAGTATTGACTCAAATCTACAGTTTGAGCGGTGAGGATAATACTAGGAGATTTTCCAGTAGTGGAACCTTGTTCTGGGTTTAAGCGACGCACGCGGGGGCGTACTCGTTCATCCCAAAATAATGATTGATGTCGAGCAAAGTTTTGTACTGAGGCGGGTAGGTTAGGAAGGATTTCTAGGTAAGCGTCACAACCACCAGCTACGGTTGAATCTACCCAAATATCTACATCTCGACCTGTGAACAGGTGATGGCTTCGTAGCAACATCAAAAGTTCTTGACCTAGCCCAAGGTTGGGGACTGGGAGGAGTACAGAATCTTGTTCTGCGATCGCTCTATTAATTCGCTCTGCTAATTGGTTTTCTTGCTGACGGCGATGGGGGTGGCGGGATGTTCCATAACTGCCTTCGATTATGAGTACGTCTGGCTCAACAGTCCTTAAGGCATCTATTGGTAATCCTTCTACTAGGCGCGAGTTAGAAAGGAAAAAGTCGCCTGTATAGAGGATGGTGTAAGACCTGTATAAGCCTGTGTAGGTTAAGAGAATGGCTGCTGCCCCTGGTAGATGTCCAGAGGGAAATAATTCGGCGCATAAACCATCTTGAAACTCAACAGGCGATCGCCAAGATAAAGCTTGACAAAATTGTGGGATTTCAGCTTGTTGATCTGACCAGTTAAGGGGTAACAATTGGCTAGTTACGTCACTGGCGTAGATCGGCAACTTGGGAAAAGCTTGATGTAAAGCTAACAAACCCTTGGCGTGGTCTGAATGAGCATGGCTACATAGTACGAGGTCGGCTGGTGGCTTTCCAGAAGTTAACAAAGGTGAAATATCTTCTAAACCACAGTCGAGAAGAATACGGTAAGGACCCATCCGTACTAATAAACAAACCCCTTCCTCAGCATGACCTACGCCAAAGGGAAAACAGGCTAATTCTTCATTACTCTGAGAAAATGCCGACAGACTTTGACTCATAATTAACTCTTAGCAATTAGCTATCAGCCATCAGCTATCAAGTAAGAGAATTTTAGCCGATTGCTGATGGCTTAATAGGAAGCTTGTAGTTACCTATCAGATCAATTGCTGACGGCTGAGTGCTTAAAGCTATTTTAGTGGGCAGAACCGTTGCCATGATAGTTGTCGGAATCATAAAATCCGTTCTTAGTGCCAAAGAATAGGCAAGACACAGTGAAAACAACGGTTAATATTACTAAAATCAGTTTGACATCCATATTTTTTTGTTAATGATGTGAACAGGGCGTTTCAAAGTATATTTTGATGGATTTTACCAAATTTAACCAGATTGTAGAATCAAACTGGCTGGATCGTCCAGCTACTGAAGTAGCACCAGAGTTAATAGGATGTATGCTGGTGCGACAAATGGCAGATGGAGAAGTTCTGCGAGGAATGATTGTAGAAACTGAAGCATATTGCCCTGGTGATCCAGCTTGCCATGCTTATCGACGTAGGACAACTCGCAATGGAGTGATGTTTGAACGTGCTGGAGTGAGCTATGTTTATTTAATTTATGGTCGCTACCACTGTTTAAATGTTGTTACGGATCAAGTTGGGGTTGCTAGTGCTGTTTTAATTCGTGCTTTGCAACTTGAGTCTTTACCTAAATGGATAGAAACAAATCAGCCATCAAAATTTCATCGCTTGGCGGCGGGACCTGGTAAGCTTTGCGAGGTATTCAAGATTGATCTGAGTTTGAATGGATTAGTTTTACAGCCTGGTCAACCTTTGTGGTTAGAACATCGGGCGATCGCATTTCAACCTCAATTGGTACAAACTACAAGAATTGGTTTGTCACAAGGAATTGATTTGCCGATGCGTTGGTATCTTAAGGATTGTCCTGCTGTTTCTAAATTTTAGATCAGCGTGCCTGACACCAAAGCTCGAATAGCAGGTTTCATTTTTTAACAAACTAAGCTTTCTCGCACAAAAATGATTAGTGGGATAGGTTCTTGAAATTACGTTTGATTCGCGGATATTTTACGTCAACCACTCTTTTTTGTCTCAAGTTCAGTAGTCGGGAAGGTTTATTATTTCTTCTCTGCGACCAACACTTAAAAAATTATTTGCTTTCTTGAGATTGACTCAAGATCATTTTATCAATCATATCTAATATATCCGAGTCTCTAGTCATATCAAACTTCCTGGCAAATAATTTTTCTGATTCTCTAATTTTATCCCAATCATTCTTTTCTAAAATTTTGGGGTGAAGGGCATCAACGTTAGACCACTCTAGATATGTCAAGCAAGTGTTAAGAATTTTATCCTTAAAAGGTGAATTTACAATTAGGATCTGGTAAAACAATTCATCTGGACAATAAGTGTAATGAAAACGCTTAACAAACTTAGGGTTTTGCTTAACAAAATCATTGATCCATTTTATGGATTCTCCTGTTAAGCACCAAAGTGCTGAACCTCCATAAAGAGCAAAGCCTTCAGGAAATTTATGTCTTTTCGGTAAAAGCAAAATCAACAATGAATATAATAAAGAGTTAATGCGAAATTTAAACTCACGCTTTTCTGGAATAAAAAATTCCTGCTCTTTCCAACGGATATACCAAGATTCTAATCTTGTTAAACCTCCTTTATACCATTTATTACAAGGTAGTGGGAAATACTCTATAAATTCTCTACCTTTATTTTCTTGGAGAAACTTCCTGATCTGTTCATTTGACTTGATCAAATAGTCTTGACCCGATAAGTATATAACATAATCGAAGTAAGTACCTGTTTCAACTATTGATTTTATTCCTTCAAGAGTAGCTTTGACAATATCAAAACTTCCCCAGGCTGTATGGTATCTCTTTATGAAAGAGACATTTGCAAAATCCTTGGTTTGAGTCAGCACGTGATGATAAATTTTATCATCAGCTTTTTGATCTATATGTATGAAAAATGAAACATCATCTATGTTTAGTTTATAAATAAGACGTACTAATTGTTCCGGATATTTATGTGCCAAAATTACATATGCTATTTTCATAAAAATTGCCCTATTAGATAAATCAAGATTCTTTGTCTACAAGCTGTTTTTGTGTCAGATCTAATTTAGCCCGGATCAAAGCCCTGCTATTCAATTACTCGTCGATTTAATTCCACAAACTCAAAACCTTGGCTAAACTGTCGTCGGTAGGTCTTCTCCAAAATGTGAATCTAGCGACTTAGATTTGTGAAGTTCACTTTTCCCAACATACATAATCTTACCCGTAGTAAATAAAATTACTAACTAATTAGGATGAGGTTTGCTAAATTAGCCATTTGGGGGAGTACCGTTTCTACCCTATTCATAGCTGATCTAAAACATAAAATCCTGAAACACACTCATAGCAAGGGTTTTCGTTTTTGCTATGTCATGTTTATTTATGCCCACCTACTTAGTGGCAAAGGCAATGCCGATAATTGTAATTTTATCTGTATCTCCTGCTACATTCCGAATTTAGAATTGCTGGGTACTAAAATCGAATTTAGGAAAAGATTATGTTGATGGTGTATGATCTAAATACAGTATAAGAGGATAAATAAATGCAGAATATGCAAAATTCAATAAAAAATTTGTTGCAAAAAACATCATTTTCTACCTGTTCATATATTAAGTCGTTACGCGATTACCGTGCATCTATTGTTTGTAGTGCTATACAAAGCTGGGCTAAACTACTAGAGCTTCCTTTTGCTGAAAAAATATTTTTAGATGATAGTAGTCCTGATTTTAATGGGATGAAAGTACTTCAATCATCAAATCAAATCAATCATTTTGATAGTGTAAGGTATAATACTATTAGCCATCCCCCTCATTCTAATTTTGGAATTGTAATTAGTCTAAATCTTTGTAAATCTGATTATATTTTCCATCTAGATGACGATATTCAAATAGTTGGCTCACATCAAGACTGTCTCAATATCTTAGAACATGGTCTTACTATTCTGCATGAAGATAAAAATATTATGGGAATAAATTTAATGCATATAGATAGAAGTGCTGGGGGACAGTGGGGTCCAAGTAAAGATTATTTTGGCAGCGATGTTTTTTCTCATCCTTTTCAATTTTTTGGAAATTCAGGATGTTTAATTAGAAGAGAACTTTTAGAAGTCGTAAGTTTAGAGAAAATTTTAAATTGGGGCAAAAAACAGCCAGCTAATTGGGAAGAGTTAATCTCAAATTCAGATAATACTTCTTCATTTCTTGTAGCTAAGGTCGGAACTCCCTTTACAGTTGATAATGAGGCATGGTTATTCAAAAGCACATTTCGTGTGTCTACCTTGGAAACATATAAATATTTCTTGCTTAAGAAATTAGGTTTAAGCACGCAAGCATCTCAATTTTCCAACAATATCAAAGAAAGGGAATATAATTCCTGATTGTAGCTGACAAATTCAATTAAAATTTAAAAAACACTGTGATCAATATATTTTAGGCTTTGATTATTCAAAATTATATTTTTTCTTTGCAATAAACAATCCAGTGTAGAGACATTGGATGCAACGTCTCTACACTGGATTGTTGTGAAGGATAATGCGATCGAGAAATTCTATATTATAATCGCTAGGGACACCGAGTATTTATAAATATATTTCTTCGCCTTGCTGGGTAAAGCGAACTTCTTTAATTTTCCAAGTGGGATTATTAGTTAAGGTTTTTTCGATGCTACCAAATAAAGCAAATTGCTCACAACTGGATAGAGAGGTAAATGTTCGCTGGGAATCAGGTGCAACTCGCAAATCAACGGTGGCAACACGATTGGAATCTACGCTGACGCGATATCCAGCTAAATTAAAATCACTGTTGCTCGGTTCTAATATTTCTCCTACTGCTGCTTGCAAGGAATTTTCAGATGGGATTATTACTTTTTCTGGTACGAAATTTTGGCATTGATTATCTACTCGATATATGTTGACTGTGATTGAATTTTTGGAGGTAGCGATCGCAGTTTTTTTGTTGATATTAGTATCGACTGGCGGCTTTTCACTGGTTGTAGGTTTGACTGTTTTAGTTGGAATTAAGGTTGATTTATCTGATTTAAGTGGAGTTGTTTGATTTGTCGGCTCTGCTCTAGGTTCAGGGTTAGTGTTGTTGCTATTGTTAGCGGGCAGAGAATTACAACTACTGAGAGTAATAGCGATTACGCCAGTTAGGAGAGAGTAAAGATACTTATTAAGTAAATACATAATTTGATTAATCCTGCTGGGAATAGGTAAGGGATTAGTAAGCTGTTGTGTATTTAAATTGTATGTTTTAGAGGGAGAGGAGGGAGGAGAGAGGAGGGAGGGAAGAGTGTAGAGTAACTTTTCAAAAATCTCTAATTTAAATGCGCCTTAGCTTACTTATCTGTGATTGTGAATTATTCCTTCAGGGGATAGCATAGATTTACTGGTATATATAGTTGATATCAGTATTGATTTCTATGAATTTTATGGACCGAAGTCCATCCCCTCACAGTAGTAATCTCCCCTAGCCTGCGGAGTAAGTCTCCCAGGGTAGGGGAGACTTAGGAGGCTATATGCTTACACAGGAAAATCTGACTTTACTGTCGGACATTGCGGATTTAAACCAGCTAAAGTTTGAACTTAATCACTTACCAGCCGTTGATGTGGGGGATTACATTGGAGAATTACCCGCAGAGCGTCGGGCGATCGCATTTCGATTGCTCAATAAAGGTCAGGCGATTAATGTATTTGAATATTTACCTCCCGAAGTGCAAGAAGAACTAATTGGTTCATTGCACGATACTCATATATGTCAGATTGTAGAAGCGATGCGACCTGACGATCGCGCGGCATTATTTGATGAGTTACCTGCGGGTGTTGTCAAGCGATTATTACAGCAACTTAGCTCAGAAGAACGACAAGCAACTGCTACGATTTTAGGTTATTTAGATGGCACTGCTGGTCGGGTGATGACGACGGAGTATGTGCGGTTGCGTGAGGGTTTAACTGTTGGAGAAGCTTTAAGTAAGATTCGGTTAAGCGACAGAGATAAGGAAACAATTTACTATGCCTATGTCACGGATGATAACCGCAAGTTAGTGGCGGTTGTATCTTTACGGCAGTTATTGTTCACGCTACCTGATGCTTTAATTGGCGATATTGCTAGCGATCGTGTTCTGAGGGCGCGTACTGAAATGCCGCAAGAAGAAGTCGCGCAACTGATGAAGCGTTATGACTTAATTGCACTACCTGTAGTTGATCGCGAAGATAGATTAGTCGGTATTATCACAATTGATGACGTTGTAGACATTTTAGAAGAAGAAGCTACTGAAGATATCCAAAAACTAGCGGGTGTGAGTGGTGGTGATGAAGCGGCGCTATCTGAACCCCAAGTAACAATTCGCAAGCGGTTACCTTGGCTGTTAGGTAATATTGTTTTGTATGTTGGAGCCGCGAGTGCGATCGCGCCTTTTCAAAAAACAATTGCCTTAGTACCAGTTTTAGCCGTAATTATGCCAATTTTGTCTAATGCTAGTGGCAATGTGGCAATTCAAGCATTATCGGTAACTGTACGCGGGTTAGGTGTAGGTGAGGTGACACCTGATGATACTTTGCAAATTCTGCGTAAGGAAATTTTGGCTGGTTTAGCTACAGCTTTAGCCTTGGGGCTATCTCTGGGTATTTTATCCCTGATTTGGTCTACTCCAAATGAGCGATGGGTAGCAATAGTAGCGTCAATGGTGATGTCGATTAATGTGTTAGTGGCTGCTACACTCGGAACTTTAATACCAATGGGTTTGAAGCGATTAAATCTCGATCCAGCTTTAATTAGTGGACCACTACTAACTACTGTATTGGATGCAGTAGGTTTCTTTACTTTTCTTTCCATGATTTCTTTAGCCTTAAATGTTTTTCATTTTAAAAGCTGAATATTTTCAGGATTTATGCAGTTGCGACCAAAAATGTAATTTAATATTTCCTTCTCACTTTTGTAGGGACGTTTGCCTCGTCAACGTCCCTACTTTTTATCACGGTCTAAAACCAGTGTTTGGGATAAGACCTTTCTTCCGACAAATTATTAAAAACTACCGCGCATAATAATATAATCACAGAACCTTCCAAGGCTGGAGTTAATAAAAAGTCCCAAGAAGGTTTAGTCATCATAACTACTAAGGCAACTGCGCCCGAAGGAGGATGCACAGTTCCGGTAAACTGCATCAAACCAATTACGGTAGCTACTGCTAATCCCATTGTCCAAGGTTCTGAACCGAAGATATATAAAATAATTAAGCTAACTAAAGCGGCTAGTAAATTGCCACCAACAAAATTACGCGGTTGTGCTAAAGGGCTATCAGGTACACCAAAGATTAATACGCTACTAGCACCAAACGGAGCCATGATTAGAGGAGAATTTGTTTTTGCAGATAGGTATGCTGTAACACCAATTGCTATAAAACTACCTAACCAACTCCAAAAGATATGTTTATGATGAGGTCTATCTATAGGGCAGGTTAGAGGGCAGGAACGCCACTTTCCGGCGATTTTGAACCAGTAACTTTCCCATTTTAACTTAACTTTTTTGTAACTAGATTTGGGTATGTTAGTGTAAATAGTTTGTTTTTTGGGTAAAGTTTTTTTCATAAAATTCACAGCAATAAACCAATATTAAAACTAAAAGAAGTGTAAATTTATGATATTAATGCACGAAAATACACTACTAAAATACTTGTTTTCGATAAACGAAACTAAGCTATGAGAGGAAAATAGTATTTAATACCAAATCAAAAATAAACTACAATTTATGAGATAAACAAATATACATTAATATGTTTTTTGTCATAAAAAAATACCTAATTTTAGTGATTAAAAATTCCAATATTAGTAAAGTTTTTACTAATGTTATGGATTCTTGACATTTCCTTTACATTATCTTTTTAAGCTTTAAAAGTGTACTCAAGACTTATATAAATAACCAATCATTCAAATGATTTTTTCTTATATATTGGTTGAAAGGCTTTTAAACCAAAATTTTCTCAATCGCCTTATTGGTGTAATTTGTTACTAAATTTATAAATTATCTATATGACGACTACTAGCACCTGGACGCGCCACCACATTCTTTCACTAGCTGATTTTGTCCCAGAGGAGTACAACACAGTGTTGCAGACTGCGGCTAGTTTTCGGGAAGTATTATCGCGGCGGGTGAAGAAGGTGCCGACTTTGCAGGGACAGGTGGTTGCTAATTTGTTTTTTGAATCATCTACCCGCACTCGTAGTAGTTTTGAATTAGCTGCTAAACGCCTTTCTGCTGACACGATTAATTTTGCACCCAGTACATCTTCCTTAAGTAAGGGAGAAACAATTTTGGATACGGCAAAAACCTATCTAGCGATGGGTGCAGATATGATGGTAATTCGGCATAAGGAAGCGGGTGTACCACAGGCGATCGCACAGGAAATGGATCGGCTAGGTGTGCGTGTGGGAATTTTAAATGCTGGTGATGGTCAACATGAACACCCTTCCCAAGGATTATTAGATTTATTTACCATCTGTTCTGTATTAAATGCGACAAATCCTCATTTAGAACTACTTGCAGATAAAAAAATTGCGATTGTAGGAGATATTTTACATTCGCGGGTTGCCAGATCAAATATTTGGAGTTTAACAGCGAGTGGCGCTGAGGTACATTTAGCTGCGCCACCAACTTTAGTACCACAATTATTTACTAATTTTGGTACAAATCGACCTGGAAAGTTATTTTTACATTGGGATATTGAACCCGCTTTGCAAGATGCTGATTTTGTAATGACGTTGCGGTTACAAAAAGAACGGATGACGCAACATTTGTTACCGAGTTTACGAGAGTATCATCAGCGATATGGAATTACGCGCGATCGCCTGAAGTTATGCAAACCTGGTGTTAAAATTTTACACCCTGGACCAGCTAACAGGGGAGTTGAAATTAGTTCTGATTTAATGGATGACCCTGAGTTAAGTTTAATTCCTCAGCAGGTTACTAATGGAGTTGCTGTGCGGATGGCGCTGCTTTATTTGATGGGTAGTGGTAAAGCTTGAGGTCAGCAATTTTGGTGCTGAATTGTATTTAGAAATTGTGGTGTGTAAGTGGAAATGCGATCGCTCTTCGTGCAACCTGAATTGCCCTTATAATTTACCTAAATTTGGAAAGAACCTATGACAAATAATAATTCTAGTGATTGGCAAAATTATCAAGTCGATCACCTTTTTTTGTTGATTGGTGAAAATCCTTTACCTAATTATGTGGCTGCGAGACTGATGTTGAAACAGGGGGGTACTCCTTACCTGGTGCATACAACTGATACAGAGAAGCAAGCCAAGCGTTTAGAAAAAATATTGAGTGATGAAGGGATAAAAACAACTCAACTTGTGTCACTTAATGATAATGAATCCGATGCTTACCATATTAGAGAGACAATTCGCCCCAAATTAGAAGCTATCAAGGATGGAAAAATTGGGTTAAATTATACTGGCGGTACAAAGGCGATGGCGGTACACGCTTATAGAACTGTTTTTAGTAGTAAACAGCATTCAGACACTGTTTTTAGCTATCTAGATCCCCGCAAGTTAGAAATGTGCATAGACAGAGAAGATAGCGATCGCATCCCCATCAAAGTAAAACCTGAATTGCTAGAATTAAAACTTGTTAACCTTTTCCAAATTCACGGATTAAAGTTAGAAGGAAAACCAACACCAGAAGCGCAATTACCCGAGTTAGCAGTAGCACTCGCCCAAGTATTTAAGGATGACAATAAAGCCAAGCAGTGGTTTGATTGGTACTTCAATGTTTTCTGTGAAAAAGCTCGGAAAAAGAAAAATGGTAATTGGGGTGATTGGAAAAGCAAGACAACATTATCAGCATTATCAATATCCCTCGAAAAATTACCATCAGAAATTGAGGCTGAGTTTAAACGAGAAAACTTGATTAACTCAGATAGCCAACTCTCAATGCAAGCAGTACAACAATTGAAAACCGAAAACAACGAGCCTATTTTTAAAGAAATCGAACATTTTTGTAAATACCTTGACGGTTTGTGGTTAGAACATCATGTTTTGCAACAAGTCAAAAATATTGCAGATCAAAACTCTATCAAGGACTATGGACTTAACTTTAAAGTGCCTCTTCCAGGAACTAAAGAGGGATTTGAATTTGATGTAGCGTTTACAAGAGGCTATCAACTTTTTGCGATTTCGATTTCAACAACTAGCAAAAGAGACTTATGCAAACTCAAGCTGTTTGAGGCATACTTACGGGCGCGGCAAATGGGTGGCGATGAAGCCAGAGTTGCTTTAATTTGTTGTACTAACGAACCAGATACACTTAAAGCTGAGATGGCATTAATAGGTGACAAAAAGATTGCCGTGTTTGGGCGGGAACACTTAAGGGATTTGCCGAAAAAGATTGAAGAATGGATTAAACAAGCTGATAAGGATGCAAGATGAAAAACTTTGCTGTAACTGTGTTAGATACAACAGGAATTCAACCCTATGTTTTCGGGAGTAACCGCTTGCGCGAAAATATTGGTGCATCTTACTTAGTATCTCAAGTAACAGATAACTGGGTAAGAGAGGCTTTAAATAAGCTGAAAACAGATATTAAGCAAGACGTTTATGCCTTCGATCCTAAAAACCATCAACCTGAAGCAAAACCACATATTGAAAATCATGGATTAGCTGCTGAATTAATTTATGCTGGCGGTGGTAATACAGTATTGCTGTTTTCAGACAAGCAATATGCTGTGCAATTTACTCGAATTTTGAGCAAGCGAATTTTAGAAGAAGCACCTGGGATCAATCTTGTAGTAGTTCATAAAGAGTTTGATTGGGATAGTAAATCTCTATCTCTATATGAGGTGATTCAGGATGTAATGAAAAACGAATTGGATGTTAAAAAGCGAAGTCGAATACCTTCTGCACCATTGCTAGGTTTGGGTGTGACAGCAACTTGTCGTTCAACTCAGTTAGTGGCTGTAGGGATGAGCGAAAAATTTGAGGATGACGAACCTTATCTTATTTCAAGAGAGATTAAAGCAAAACATAAAGTTATTTCTCGAGCTAACAACAAGTTGCAAGAAATGTTTGCTACTTCTTTAGGTTCCTATGAGTTTCCCTTAAGAACAGACAAAATAGGTCGTTCAGAAGGCGATTCTAGCTATGTTGCTGTAGTTCATGCTGATGGTAATGGTATGGGTAAGCGATTTCAAAATTTTGGCGAAAATCTGCCTAACCGAGAGTACATTATCGCTATGCGTAAACTGTCCCATAGCGTTAATCAGGCTGGTATTAAGGCTCTCAAAACTGTAATAGAGATCCTGGTTACATCGATTAAGCCAGATGAAAACGGAAAGAAAAAAGTTAAGGGTCAGTTTGAGATTAAAGATAATTACTTACCCTTTCGTCCTTTAGTTTATGGCGGTGATGATGTCACCTTTGTTTGTGATGGACGTTTAGGATTAGAACTAGCAGCAATTTATCTTGAAAAACTTGAAGAACAAATAATTGCAGATGGAAAGCCAATCAAAGCTTGCGCTGGAATTTGTGTCGTCAAGACTCACTATCCCTTTGCACGAGCTTATCAACTGAGCGAAGATTTGTGTCGAAAAGCTAAAGTTTTTGTTAAAGATGAGAAGAAAGAAAATGGCAAAGAGGATTTTTCCGCCTTAGATTGGCATTTAGCAGCAAGTGGTTTAAGTGGTTCAATTTCAGAAATTCGTCAGCGCGAGTATCAAGTACCAACAGGTAATTTAACAATGCGACCTGTTAGCTTAAAAAAGGAGCGTGATAGTGACTGGCGCACTTGGCAAGGTTTCACAAAAGTAGTCAAGCAATTGAATGAACATGAAGACTGGAAAGGTCGCCGAAATAAGGTAATTGCGTTACGGGAGGTGCTACGACAAGGGATAGATGCAACTCAGAAGTTTCTCAAAAACTACCGCATAAAAGATGAGCAGCTACCACTTTTTCCTAAATTTAGCGGTCAAAGTACAGACTTAGCTAAAAAAGGGTGGCTGAATGGAATTTGTGGTTACTTCGATGCTATTGAAGCAATGGAATTTTACATTGACTTGAAAGAAGAAACAAATGGAAAAATATCAATTGAAAATCAAACTGCTGAGTGATACTACCTTTGGACGTGGCGATGGGGTAGCAGGTCTAATTGACCAAGAAGTAGAGCATGATCCTTATGGATTCCCATACTTGCGGGGACGTACTCTTAAAGGATTGCTGAGTGAAGAATGCGATAACCTAATTGCAATGTTGACTAATCATTGCCAATCTTGGGAAACAGTTGCTTGTGATTTGTTCGGTACTTTGGGTAGTACCATTGGCACAATTGCAGCAGTTCATGTAGGTGATGCTTGTTTGCCAGAAGATTTACGTCAAGCTGTTGCTTTCCAGGTTGAGGATAAAGTTTTAACAAAAACTGAGGTACTTGATTCCCTGACAACCATCCGTCGTCAGACTGCAATTAACGCACAATCTGGTACATCAGATGAGGGTAGTTTGCGTTCATTTCGTGTAGTTTTACGCGACCTTTGTTTCACGGCTGACTTAATTTTTGAAACCACGCCAACTGATAAAATGCTGTCACTTTTAGCAGTTGGTGCTATGGCACTGCGACGTTTGGGTAGTGGGCGAAATCGCGGTCGCGGTCACGTTCAATGTACGCTACACGATTCAAAAGAAAATGACATTACCCATCAATATGCGAAAGATTTTGGAACAGAAATTAAGGAAAAAGCTGCATGAAAGCAATTACTTTAACATTAGAAACTCAGCAACCAATTCTGGCAACCTCATTTCAAGGCGATCCCAATAGTGATGTCTCATATTCTTACATTCCTGGCAGCATGATTCGCGGTGCAATTATCGGGCGTTATTTGAGGCGGCATCGATTATCAGAACTTGATTTAACTAATAATGAAGTGAAGCGACTATTCTTTAATGCCAACAGTACGCGCTACTTAAATGCTTATCTTTTGAGTCAGGAAAAGAAACGCACTCTTCCTATACCTTTATCTTGGTTCAAGGATAAGGATGTAGAACTGATAGAGGATTCATCTATCAATGTATATGATTTCAGTGTTGATAGAGGTGACGCTCCAGAAACTCCTAAATCGGTAGGTGAATACTTCTGGGTAAAGGAAGGGGGAATGGTGAAGTTATACAAAGAAACACGGCGGATTAATATCCATAATTTTCGCGATCGCCAAAAAGGACGTTCTACAGATCACCAAGGTGAAATCTTCCGCTACGATGCTTTAGATGCTGGACAGACTTTTCAATCAGTCATCCTCTGCGAAGATGAAGAGGTAGGAATAATTCAGGATTTATTAGCAGAACCAAATCTCTGGTTAGGAGGTTCTCAAAGTGCTGGATACGGACAAACAAAGATTGTTGATCTCAAATCACCTGTCGATAATTGGAATGAAATAGGAATCATGGCAGGAGACAGAGAAAATGATGAAATTTTAAGTATTACTCTTCTCAGCGACACGCTTTTAAGGAACGAACAGGGACAGCCTGTAGCTGATCAAAATTTAATTAAACAAGCCGTTGAGGAAGTATTAAATATCAGTTTACCTGAGCTTAAAACCGGAGGTATTTTTGCTGGCAGTACCTTGATTGGTGGCTTTAACCGTAAATGGGGATTGCCTTTACCACAAATTCCAGCCTTGGCAGCAGGAAGTGTTATTCTTTTTGAAGATGTTGAGATTAATTCAGAACAAATTCAACAACTTGAAGCTCAAGGAATTGGAGACAGAAGAGAAGATGGTTTTGGACGAGTAGCAGTAAATTGGTTGCAAGATCAGAATTTTCCAGTCAAATTGCCAAATCCCCACAATCAATCAAGCGAACCTCCATTAAGAGATAAAGCATCGCGTCTGTTAGCTGAACAGATGGCACAAAGGTTATTAGAGCAAAAACTTGAACAGGAACTTCAGAAAAAAGTTGCCCGTTTAAGTTTGCAAGAAGGCATCAGTAACAGTCAATTGTCACGATTACAATCTGTGGCGCGACAAGCACTTATAAATGGAGATGGCAATTTAGTTCTCTCACTATTAAATGATTTACCATCCAATGCCCGAAATCAGTTTGAACGGACAATGATTGGTAATAAATCTTTCAAAGAACAGCTTAATGAGTGGTTACATAACCCGACTGCTTGGATTGGCAGAATAGAAGTTAAAATTGCCGAAGTAGAGCGCAAATTTGATGATGACCGCGCTAGACATGATAAGTTGGCTGAGAAATATACGCTAAGGCTGATTATGGCAGTGGCAAAGAAGGCAACCAAGGAAAAACAATTATGAGTCAAGAACGCCTAAATCGCCACCAGCGCACTATTACTAAACGTATCATTGTACGAGGCACATTAATTTTAGCTACTCCTACTTGTTTGGGTAGTGGTGATGCAGATAGTCCCACTGATTTACCATTACTCAGAGATAGTATTAGCGATCGCGCTTTATTAACTGGTGCATCAATTGCTGGCGCACTTAGGAACTATTTACATGAATATGAACAAGGATACAACAAAAGTGCAGTTAGTAATAGTTTAGCTACTAAACTGTTTGGTCATCTATTTAGATATGAAAGTAATCCTAAAAAGCCTTTAATAGCTGAAGAAGAAAATCAAAGTCCATTAATTATTAATGATGCTCTTAGTAGTAAAGTTCCTATTGTAGAACTGCGAGATGGAGTAAAAATTAAAGGCACAACTGGTACAGCAGATGATGGCGCAAAGTATGACTTAGAGTTGTTGGAAGCTGGAACTGAGTTTAATCTTTATTTTGAGTTACTAATTGAGCAAGATGAAGATACTTTAAAAGAGGCACTAGCTCTAGCACTAAAAGGTTTAGAAAAAGGTGAAATTAGTATTGGGATAAAGAAGCACCGAGGTTTTGGTTGTTGTCACGTGGAAAAGTGGCAAGTTTGGGAGTTTAATCTCCAAAAACCTAAAGACAGAATAGAATGGTTGAAATTCGATCATTGGTCTGAAACATTATCAACTAAAAAAGCGCCCCAGGCATCAATTGTTTCTGCACTTGGAGGAGTATCTTTAAAGCAGCAAGTTGATCGGCGCGATCGCTTGTTTATTAAGGCTAAATTTAAACTAGCTAGTCCTTTATTAATTCGCTCTAGTCAAAATTTCATTAAAAATTCAAAATCATGCGCTCCTGATGTTGTCCATTTGCGATCAAAAAGAAAGGGGAAACTTGAACCAATAATTTCTGGTACAAGTTTAGCTGGTGTTTTATGGCATCGAGCCGAGCGTATTGTTACCACATTAGAGAAAGATTTAAAAATTGTTTACGCTGTATTTGGTGATGTCAAAGAAAATAACCAAGAAGCCAAAGCCAGTCGTTTGGCTGTGTATGAGAGCGTCATTGAAGATACAGATGATTTAGTACAAAGCCGGATAGCTATCGATCGTTTTACTGGTGGTACTTATCATGGAGCTTTGTTTCACGAACAACCTGTCTTTGGGGTAGAAAAAAAAGTAGAAGCCAAGAAAAGTAAAAAAGATAAAAATAAATCTAAACCAATTGAAACATTCAAGCATTTAGAGTTAAAGATAGAACTTCGTCAGCCTGACCAACATGAAATTGGTTTACTTTTATTACTACTTAAAGATTTATGTACAGGAGATTTACCTATAGGTGGTACGAGTAGCATCGGACGCGGACGTTTGCAAGGAGTAGAAGCAACAATAAGTTGGCAACAGCCTGAAAAGTCAGAGCAAAAATGGCAAATTTATCAGGATAATGACCAAATTACGATTAGTGATGAAGATAGAGAAAGCTTAGAGGATTTTGTTAAAAAGTTTGTGGAGGAAGCACCATGAGTCAGAAATTATTTCAGCAGCTTTCTCAAGAGTTGTGTCAGGAAATCTCTGTTTTAGATCTGACAGAAGCATCTTTACACCATTGGTTAAAGCAGCAAGCAATAATTGATAATTATCACCTACCTTACCTGTTAGCTCATGCTGAAGATGGCGTGATCTGGGGACGTTTTGATGAGAAGAATACTGTTTTAGAAACTTCCGAGCAAGTATTTCCTGAGTGTAAATTTGCTAGTTTACGTTTAGCAACATTACAACAGTGTCGAATTTTTGGAGAAGCAGGTCAACTATTATTATGGAAGAGTAATGGAAAGTGGCGATCGCACTTAATCTTACAAAGCAAAGTCTCAGAACTTATTAAATCACAAAAAATTTGTTTTATTGCAGAAAATCAAGTTTTACTAGGAACTCAAGGAACAGTCAACGGCAACTTTACTTTGCTCTCCGATGGTTCTCAGGGACTTAAACACGCTGTTCCTTTAACAGATATTTTTTTTAGTCAAGATAAAACTAAATTACATCGTCCAGTGCGTCTAGAAGTTCATCACTACTTCTCCTTTGACTCAGATGGACTTGCGCGAATTTTTCTTAGTCGTTTGGTATCTCTTAAAAAACAGGAGTTAAAATAATGAGTCCAAAACATATTAAAGAAGTACCTAATGCTCGTAAAGCTGTTGCTCCTTACAACTTTGTAGAACTACCAGAAAAAATAGTTGAAGCAGAATTGGAGGATAATGGTAAATTACGAGATCTTAACCGCTACTACTCCGACCGTCACACGGGCAAAATAATCTGCACTTTAAAAACTGAATCACCTTTATATATTCGTTGTGGTCTAACTCCAACTGATTTTACAGATTTTGGCGATCAATCAAACGAATATTTAACACCAGAACAGCGCAGGCAAAAAGCTAACTTTTTTCAACATCCTACAGATTTACTTCCAGTTTTACCTGGTAGCAGTTTGCGCGGAATGTTACGAACCTTAGTAGAAATTATCAGCTTTAGTAAGATTGAACAAGTATCAAAGCAGCAAAAATTTTTCTTCCGTGCTGTCGCTGCTGATAAAGACGATCCTCTTAGGAATAAATATAAAGAATATATCGGCAACATGGCAACAAATGTTAAAGCTGGTTATTTAGAGTTAGATAAGAAAGAAAATAAATGGTTCATTAGACCAGCGCAGGAAATTGAAGAACAATTTTTTATTAAAGTTAAAGAAAATGAGATTAAAGACGATTTACCTTCGCTAATCTTAATGAAAAAGTGTAATTATATTCCCCAGTACATTAAAATCAGCTTTGAGGTAACGCCGTCATCTATAAATGTTAGTGAGGATTTAAGCAAATATCCATCTAATCAAGGATGGCTAGTTACTAGCGGTAATATGCTAGAAAATATGCTTATAAAAAGCACAGAATTAGAACGAGAGACATTACTTCGTCGTAAAGAAGGGCGAAAGTATCATTATATTGTTCCAGAAGCTGATCAATCTGCTAGGCGACTTGAGATTAGTTCTGATGCGATTCAAAATTATCGAAACTCGCTAACTACTTTCCAACAAGGGAAAGAAAAACCTTTTGAAAAGAATCCTAAAAATAGATTTGATGAAAAAAAGGGAGTGCTGCAAGAAGGATTACCTATTTTTTATTGTGAACCAGAGGCAGGTAAACCAGTAACATTATTTGGTCAAAGTCCTAATTTTCGCATCCCTTATTCTCCTAAAAATGACGGTAAAGCAGCTTCAGCAGTTGATTTTATTCCTAAAGAAGTGGGAGAATCTGACAAAATTGATCTAGTTGATGCTATTTTTGGCTTTGTCAGGCGTGGTCAAGAAAACCAAGAGCAAATTGATAGTGAAGATCAAAAAGAAAAGCGCGAACAATCTCGTGCTGGTCGTATCTTTATTACTGATGCTAAGTATAAATCAGCCGATGATGGAATTTGGTTAGCTGATAATCAAGATGAAACAATTACACCTCGCATTCTAGCTAGTCCTAAACCAACTACATTTCAGCACTATTTAGTTCAACCAGAAAATACTGAAGCTAAAAAAGAGGAATTAAAACATTATGGCAAACCAATTAAAGAAACAGGAATTCGAGGACATAAGCTTTATTGGCATAAAGGAAATGTAAGCAAAGATCGAATTAAAACAAATGCTTATGAAGATGAAATCAGAGAAAAACAATCTCAGTACACGAAAATAAAACCAATTAAAGCTGGAGTTTATTTTGAGTTTACTATTCACTTTGAAAACTTGACTAATGTAGAGCTAGGCGCGTTACTATGGATATTAACTCTGGCAGGAGATCACCAAGAAAAACTTGTT
The DNA here is from genome assembly GCA_049646245.1 of Crinalium sp. GTDB lineage: Bacteria > Cyanobacteriota > Cyanobacteriia > Cyanobacteriales > PCC-9333 > Crinalium. The sequence continues at coordinate 38,765 of JBARVL010000451.1, forward strand.
TGGCTCAATCTAGACGGGAAAGATAAATATCGCCTTTCTCTTGGTATGGGCAAACCTTTGGGTATGGGTGCTGTAATGATTGAAAATTATGAACTTATTTTAAATAAACGTTATAAAAATCAAAGTGAACCCAAGCAGCGATATACGCAGTTATTTGATGGTAATAACTGGTTAACAGGCGATCGCACTGCGACACTAGAAGAACACGCTCACTGCATTCAAGAATTTGAAAAATATATCACTACACATATTAGTGAGGTTGATTTTCCTGAAAATTATATAAAACAAGAAAATTCTTCATTGAAGCTTAAGGATGTACCACGCATCAAAATGTTACTTACCATGCTGATATGGAATAACTGTCCACCTGTAACAAGAACTCGCTACCTGGAAATTGAGAGAGACGCAACAAACAAAGACAAAGACTATCTGTGCCAACCTGCAAAGGAAAGCGACAAGACAGTTAATGAATACAAATGTCGCTTGGTACTCCCAACTCCATTTCAAGTAATGGATCGACTAGATGAAGATAACCGCAGAATCAATAAATCTAAACCTCCGTCTGGGAAATCACCAGCAAACCCTACTAAACAAGGAAATAGTCTTGCTTTGGAAAGAGGAAAAGAACAACCAAAGCACAAGTAAGTTTTTTTTAGTGGGCATAATGTCGGGCTGAGGATCGAAAATACGAAGTTATGCTGTGGGATTTAGTTAAAAAAAATTTTAGTAAAAAAAGGAAAAGATTATGATTGCCGAGCCTCAATACCCTCAAAAAATGACGGCTGAAGAATACCTAGAATGGGAAGCCAAGCAGGAACTTCGCCATGAATATGTTGACGGCGAGATTTTAGCGATGACAGGGAGTAGTATTCCTCACAATGATATTGCCCTTAACTTCTATACAGCACTAAGACCTCATTTGCGTCAAAGAGGCTGTCGAGTTAATGTATCAGATGTCAAAGTTCAGGCTAATAAAAACAGTCGTTATTTCTATCCCGATTTAGTGGTTAGTTGTAAACCAGAAGATTTGAAATCACGCAAATTTATCGAACATCCTAAAGTTATTATTGAAGTGCTTTCTCCTAGTACAGCTTCTTACGACCGCCATAAAAAACTCAAATATTATCGCCAAATTCCAAGTTTGCAAGAGTATGTTCTAATAGATTCAGAAGAAATAACTGTTGAGGTTTATCAGCGAGGGGAAGGTAAAATGTGGCTTTACTATCCCTACACCCAGGGGGATGCGATCGCATTAAAAAGTCTTGATTTTGAGTGTCCGATTGAACTTTTGTATGAAGGCGTTAGCTTTGATAAAGAATCCGAGTTTTCGTTGAATTAACTATGAAAAAATTTGATTCTCTTTACGAGCAAGATTTTGTAGCCTGGTGTGAAGATACGGCAAATAAACTAAAAAAACGGGATCTCGATCATCTAGATTTCGATAATTTAATTGAGGAGATAGAAAGTTTGGGAAGAAGCGATCGCCGTGAATTAAAAAATCGCTTGACGGTACTGTTTGCTCATATTCTCAAGCGAATGTATGTCAATAGCCCAGAAAATTTTAATGGCTGGGAACTAACGATAATCGAACAACGGCGGCAAATTCAAGATTTATTAGAAGATTCTCCCAGCCTCAAATCTTATCTAGCAGAAATATTAGCTAAAGTTTATGCTAATGCGCTAAATGATGTTCGATTTGAATATAGACAAACTGAATTTCCCCAGACCTGGCAATTTGAGATTGAAACTGATCTACTTTTATCTCAAAAATATTGGGAGGAAGAATAAATGAACTCTCAGTATTAGAACTTATGCAGAGATCCCCCTAAATCCCCCTTAAAAAGGGGGACTTTGAAATTCCCCCCCCTTTTTAAAAGTTATCAAACACTCTTCCCCTCTCTCCTCCCTCCTCCCTCCTCCCTCCCTAAAATTACTGTGCGATCGCCATCACATCATGCACTGTTTTTAATAACTCCTGACCTGAATAAGGTTTCAACAAAAAGCTTTTTACGCTAGAACCAGCCATTTCCGCAACTTTAGAGTTTGATTCTAGCCCACTAACAGCAATTATTCTTACCTGTGGATTAATTTTTTGTAATGTACGGATCGTTAATGAACCATCCATAGAAGGCATCATCATATCAGCTAATACTAAACTAATTTTTTCTTTATGCTCTGCGTATAATGTAATTGCCTCAATTCCATCTTTAGCCGTTATCACTTGATAACCACCTACTTCTAACGACAATTTAGTAACTTGACAAATTGATTCTTCATCGTCAACAACTAAAATTAATTCTCCTTGACCAGAACGAAGATCAAATTGCTCATGTTTCTCTACTTGTATTTCAGATACTTCGGCTGCGGGTAAGAAAACTTTAAATTGTGTACCTTTGCCAATTTCGCTATAAACTTTAATAAAACCACCGTGACTTTTGATGATTCCAATAGCTGTAGAAAGACCAAGCCCTGTACCTTTACCTAATTCTTTTGTCGTAAAAAATGGATCGAAAATTTTATCTATTATTTCACTATTAATTCCTGTCCCAACATCTGATACAGTAATCACCACGTAATAGCCAACTTTGGCATCAATATTGATCCGAGCATAATTGTCATCAATATAAATATTTTCCGCAGTAATACTAAGTTTGCCACCATCGGGCATCGCGTCACGAGCATTGACGCAAAGATTCAGTAAAATTTGATGTAATTGTGTCGCGTCTCCAGATACAGTCCAAAGTTCTGAATCTATATTTGTATAAATTTCGATGGATTTGGGAAATGTTTCTTTGGCAATTTGCTTAATTTCAGCAATTATATGTCTAATTTGAAGGGTGGCGCGATCGCCTTCGCAACCTCTAGCAAAAGATAGCACTTGCTTGACTAAATTTGCCCCACGTTTAACATTATTTTCTAATATTTCCAGCCACTCTTGACTCTGATGATCTAAAAGTTTTAATTGTAATAATTGCACCGCCATCAAAATTGGTGCTAAAACATTATTCAAATCATGGGCAATACCACCTGCAAGTGTTCCCAAACTTTCCATGCGCTGGGTGCGAAGAAACTGCAATTCTAGTTGTTTTTTCTCTGTAATGTCAGTGTTAACAATTAGGATAGATTTTGGTTTTTTTTGTGGGTCTTCTACCAGTGTCCAACGACTTTGAACAATAATTTTTTTACCATCTTTAGTGAATTGATTTAGCTCACCTTGCCATTCACCTTTAGCAGTTAGTTGTCTGTCAACTTCTACAAGTGTTTCTTCATTATATTTATAGAGTAATTGATTAGCATTTTTACCTATTGCTTCTGCAACTGAAAACCCATATAAATGTTCCGCGCCTTTGTTCCAAAATAAGATACGACTTTCTAAATCTTGCACAAAGATTGCGTCGGTAGCAATATCTAATAAAGCTGCTTGTTCACGTATTTTATGTTCTGATTGTTTACGTTCAATTGCGTAGCGAATAGAACGTTCTAGCAGTTGCGCTCCTAGCTTACTTTTATCTAAATAATCTGCCGCGCCAGCTTTCATGGCAATCAGATCTATTTCGTGATCGCCCTGCCCAGTTAATAATATAATCGGTGCTTGACAGCCAAGTGCGATCGCTTCTTGTAACAATTCTAAACCGTTATGCTCACCCAGACGGTAATCTAATAAATAAACATCGTGTTCCTTTTTAGCAATTACGTCTATTGCAGCATCATAAGTTGCTACCCAATCTAGGGTGAATTTTGCTCTTTGAATTTCTGAAAGCCACTCGGCAGTCAGAATATAATCATCTTCATCATCATCAACTAAAAGTACTCTAACTCGATTGTCCATTACCATCTTCTATTCCTGCTAAAGGCAGTTGCACAATTTCAAACCAATATTGTCCTAATGATTTCATCACATTGACCAAACCTGTAAATGTTACAGGTTTTGTAATGAAAGAGTTAGCGCCTAAGTCGTAGCTACTAAAAATATCATGTTCAGCCTGGGATGTTGTTAAAATTACTACGGGAATTTGTCGCAAGCTTGGGTTGTTTTTGATTTCTGTTAGTGCTTCTCTACCATCTTTTTTAGGCATATTCAAATCCAGCAGAATTAGCCCTGGACGTGGACATTTGTTTGTATCAGCATACTTACCACGTTGATACAAATAATCCATTAACTCTTCGCCATCATTGACAAAGTAGATATCATTAGATAATCGGCTTTCTGCTAGGGCATCTTTTGCCAACAAGCAGTCGTCCTCATCGTCATCTGCCATTAATATAGTGACTGGTTGCCGCCCCTTCAATATTTTTTTCTCCTTTATTGGCAATACTTGGCAATGTAACAATAAATTTTGCTCCATGCCCAAGCTGACTATAAGCCGTGATACTACCATTATGCTGCTCAACGATTTTACGGCAAATAGCTAAACCCATTCCCGTTCCTTCGTATTCGCTGCGACTATGGAGGCGTTGGAAAACATTGAAGATGCGGTCAAGATACTTTTCATCGAAGCCAATGCCATTGTCTTCTACTACTATTTCGTAAGTATCGCTCACAGGAGAGAAATTAGATGGTGGTTGTATGTGATTATTGATACTTTGGCTGTAAATTTTGATAACTGGCGCTTCCTCCTTCGGGTGGAATTTTAAGGCGTTGCTAATCAAATTCTGAATTAATTGACGCATTTGTAAGGGATCGGCATCAATTGTTGGTAAATGCTCTACTTCTACTCGCCCTTTGGTTTGTTGGATGCGTATTTCTAAGTCAGACACAACTTCTTGTACTACTTTATTTAAATCAACTGCACCAAAGCGTTGCGATTTGGTAGTAACTCGTGAGAGACTCAGTAAATCATTAATTAGTACTTGCATTCGTTGTGCAGCACTCTGCATTCTTTCTAGATAGTCGATTCCTTGCTCATTGAGGACATTGCTGTGTTTAAGTTTGAGGCGATCGCCAAATGCTTGAATTTTCCGCAGGGGTTCCTGTAAGTCGTGGGATGCAATGTAGGCAAATTGTTGGAGTTCTTCATTAGAACGCATTAATTCTAAGCGTTGGCGGGTTTCTTGCTCTAAAAGTTGGGATTGTGCTAAAGCTATGCTAATTTGGTTAGCTAGTTGTTCTAAAAGTTCAGTTTCAAAACTAGACCATTGGCGCGTATTTTCACATTGATGAGCAATTAGTAATCCCCAAAGTTGCCCATTTAAGATAATTGGTACTACTAATTTAGCTTTAACATTAAAATTTTGCACAAAATTAGTTAAACATGGTGCTATTTCACCGTTTGTGACATCGGAAATCGCCCGAATTCTTCCCTGGCTATAAAGTTCTCGGTATTCTTCAGGAAAGACTTCTGAGGGGAAGGTTTTTTCTAAGATTGACGACCATTGAGGGTTAACAGATTCAGCGATCGCACTCCCAGTACCATCTGGCAAAATTCTATAAACTAAAACCCGATCAGCTTGCAGAATTCTTTTTACTTCTGTAACGGTGCTTTCCAGAATTTCTTCTAATTGTAAAGATTGACGAATTTTTAAGCTGATTTCGGAAAATAATTGCGCCCGTCTATTTTGTAGTTGTAACTCAGCTTGCGCTTGTTTTCGCTCAGTAATATCCTTAAAGTAAACAGACATTCCATCTTTTGAAGGATAAGCGTAAACTTCAAACCAAGTATTTAGGGGGGGATAAAATTCTTCAAAGGTAACACTTACTCGTTCTGAGACAACTTGGCGATAGTTGTCCTCAAACATAGAACCGACTGCGTGTGGAAACTCATCCCAGATACTTTCATCAATCAATTCTTCTCGCTTTCTCTGTAACAATACCTCTGCTTGATGGTTGACGTAAGTAAATTTCCACTGTTCATTTACAGCAAAAAAGGCATCAGTAATACTTTCCAAAATATTGTTGATGCGGTTACGAGTTGCTTCAGCTTCGGCACGGGCGGTTTGTTCTCGTTGTAATAATTCAATTCGTTCTTGTTCGGCTAATTTTTTAGGAGTAATATCACGAGCGATCGCATATACTAAACCTACCTCAACTACTGCAACTGATTTCCAGGCGAGCCACTTCAAAGAGCCATCTTTACAACGATAGCGATTTTCAAAGTATTGAGTCAGGTTGCCATTAGCCAACTTTTCTGATTCAGCATTCGTAACGTTTATATCTTCAGGATGAACAAAATTTAAGTATGGTTGTGTTAATAATTCCTCTGTTGTGTAACCAGTAGTTTCTTCCCAAGCTGGGTTTAAACGGGTGAAATAGCCATCAAAATTAGCAATAGCTAAATTATCTAGTGATAAACTAAAGAAGCGATCGCGCTCTTCTTCTGCAAGTTTGCGATCGTGAATATCTGTGTTAGTTCCAAACCAACTAACAATTCGACCATCCTCATCATATATAGGTACTGCCCGCCCCAAGTACCAACGATAACTACCAACAGAAGCTTTAAACAATCGAAATTCGATTTCGTAAGGCTCCCCACTCGTCAGAGACTTGCCCCAAATTTCCAAACATCCAGGCAAATCATCTGGATGTATTACTGACTGCCATCCAGCATCAATCATTTCTTCAAACGTGCGCTCAAAATAATCCAAAACACGCTTATTTACATAGTCCAGTAAACCATTTGGTCGCGCCGTCCATACTTGTTGCGGTATTGCTTCATTTATAATCCGAATACGCTCTTCAGTGCGGCGTAGTGCTTGCTCCGAGTGCTTACGCTCAGTAACGTCACGGGCAATACCACGATATCCAAGCAGTACACCTTGAGCGTCAAACACCGGAGCGCCGCTAGTTTCTAACACAACTAAATTGCCATTTTTGTGCATCAGAGTTTTTTCTAGATTGATGAATGGCGCTTGTAAAGATAGAAACTCACCAATTACTAATAAAAATCGCTCTGATTCACTAACAGACATTAAGTCGAAAGTGGTTTTACCAATTAACTCAGCAGGTTCATAGCCTACAATTTTTTGTACCTGCGGACTAAGATATGTAAACACACCATTAGCATCAATTTCCCAAACCCAGTCGTTAGTTTGTTCAACTAAAGAGCGAAACTTTTCCTCATTGAGGCGCAGTGCTTGTTCATTTTGTTGGCGCTCGATCGCAATTCCGGCGATGTGCGTTGCTATTTCAATTAGCTGTAATTCATATAAACTTGGGCTTTGATGCTGGCGATAATACATCGCAAAAGTACCTAAAACCTTACCATTGCTAGAAAATATTGGCGTAGAACAACAAGCTTTTAATCCGTGATTTAGTGCTAAATCCTTGAAATCTACACAAAAAGGATCGTTAGCAATATCCTCCACCAAGACAGGTTTACCCAAATAGGCAGCCCTACCGCAACAACTCTGATTGGGAGCAACGCTGACCTCGCTAACTGCCTCAATATAACTATTATCAAGGCTAGGAGCGGCACAATGTTGCAGTTTTGTACCACTTGCATCTACCAAAAGGATAGAAGCGATCATGCCGCTCGATTGTTCTTCAATAGTTTTAACCAAACTATTTAAGATTTCAAACAAAGATGCACCTGTAGCAATCATTTCTAGAATGCGTTTTTGCCCATTTACTAAAGCTTGCGATCGCTTGCGCTCCGTAATATCTCGCGCAATACCTTGTAAAGTACCATCAGGGAGCATTTTGGAGCTTATTTCTACAGGAATCAGTGTGCCATCTTTACGTTTCAGCAGCCATTCTTTAGTGTGAGTATTCCCAGCTTTAAGCGATTTTAGTGATTGAGGTATTAAAGGAACGTATTGGTCAGCAACTAAGTCGCTGCCAGACATTTGTAAAAGTTCTGCTGGTTCATAGCCCAGCATTTTACACGCCCTGGAATTCACCGCGAGATATTTGCCATCAGCATCGGTGAGAAAAATTCCATCAGATGCTTGTTCTACCAAAGTGCGGTAGCGTTCTTCGCTTTCGCGAATTGCTTGCTCATTGCGCTTGCGTTCTTCCAGTTGAGCTACTCTTGTTGCCCAAGTCTGCCGTTCTTCCTTTACTCGTTCTACATAACTACTGAAAAACTCAGCTAAACCAGGTTCTTCTGCAATTAAAGGTGCAAGATAGTTAATAGCTCGCTGATCCTCTTCATACATGACTTCTGGATAAGCTTCCATCCATTCATGGCAAGTTTTCACATAAGCAATAAGGGTGATTAAATGCTGGTAGTTGATATTTCCCAGTAGACGGCGTAATTCAAATTTATAAAATTCGGCTTCTTCTTTGGCGATCGCAATATAAATTGCACAGTAAAGCAAACTTTCTTCAACAGCAGAGTTTTCTGCTG
>JBARVL010000452.1:0-6917 GCA_049646245.1 Crinalium sp.
GTTAAAATCGCTAATAATCCCTTTTAGGGATTGAAACAAAATTTCTCCTAGTTTATTTATACCCAGAACAGGGGGTTAAAATCGCTAATAATCCCTTTTAGGGATTGAAACCATTTTGGATAGGCGATTTTACGCTAAATATTTGGGTTAAAATCGCTAATAATCCCTTTTAGGGATTGAAACAGGAATGTAGAGATAGGCTATACAACCGCAACTGGTAGTTAAAATCGCTAATAATCCCTTTTAGGGATTGAAACAAGCTATTCTCTAACCAGTATAAAAAAGTATTAAGTTAAAATCGCTAATAATCCCTTTTAGGGATTGAAACGATTGGAGTACGTTAGTGAATTAAAACCCTCTAGAGTTAAAATCGCTAATAATCCCTTTTAGGGATTGAAACCTAACAGGCTACCAACATTACAAGTCAGTACCCCATGTTAAAATCGCTAATAATCCCTTTTAGGGATTGAAACGGGCTGTCATCGGCAACACTGACAGATTTTAAAGAGGTTAAAATCGCTAATAATCCCTTTTAGGGATTGAAACAAGCGATCGGCTAACTGGCAGTGTCAAGAATGCAGTTAAAATCGCTAATAATCCCTTTTAGGGATTGAAACAGGTGCAATCCTTACCAAAGTTGGTACATTGTACGCTGTTAAAATCGCTAATAATCCCTTTTAGGGATTGAAACAAAGCAGCTAATACACCATACTCAGCCTCAGAGTTAAAATCGCTAATAATCCCTTTTAGGGATTGAAACTGCAAAATATCCCGCAGCGTAACCAATATTTACGTTAAAATCGCTAATAATCCCTTTTAGGGATTGAAACACTGAAGTAATTAGAGCGCCAATAGTAAAATGTGTCCGTTAAAATCGCTAATAATCCCTTTTAGGGATTGAAACTGGATTAGGTGCTTGTGTAGCTTTCTCGCACCAGAGTAGGTGAGTTAAAATCGCTAATAATCCCTTTTAGGGATTGAAACATTATTCTTATCCCGAATAACATCGTCGAAAGTGTCAAGTTAAAATCGCTAATAATCCCTTTTAGGGATTGAAACAACATCATTTAAAGTATCCTTACGCTCACCGCTAGTTAAAATCGCTAATAATCCCTTTTAGGGATTGAAACATGCCGTAGTATTCGCCACACTGAGAAGATTCAACCGTTAAAATCGCTAATAATCCCTTTTAGGGATTGAAACATGCCGTAGTATTCGCCACACTGAGAAGATTCAACCGTTAAAATCGCTAATAATCCCTTTTAGGGATTGAAACATTCGGTTGAGCCTAACAATGTTGTTTGTTTGGGAGTTAAAATCGCTAATAATCCCTTTTAGGGATTGAAACCAATCCTTCGTAAACAGTTAATTTGCCTGAATCGTCGTTAAAATCGCTAATAATCCCTTTTAGGGATTGAAACTTTAATCCTGTAACTGCAAAAGGTAATTTAGCTTGTTAAAATCGCTAATAATCCCTTTTAGGGATTGAAACATTCAGAATGAACCGCGCCGTTGTGTGCTGGTAGGTTGTTAAAATCGCTAATAATCCCTTTTAGGGATTGAAACCATCGGTCTATAGCCCATACCAGTGTAGAAACCCAAGGCAGTTAAAATCGCTAATAATCCCTTTTAGGGATTGAAACAATACCTTCTTGTTCTAGCTCAGGATGCAAATGCGGTTAAAATCGCTAATAATCCCTTTTAGGGATTGAAACAGTTTCAATCTCTTTGATGATTTGAACAGCTATCACACGTTAAAATCGCTAATAATCCCTTTTAGGGATTGAAACAGTCAACTCACTAGTAAATTTACCAAACCAAAGAGCGTTAAAATCGCTAATAATCCCTTTTAGGGATTGAAACCTGCCATAGTTGGCAGTGAGTCTGCCACATCTGGCAGAGTTAAAATCGCTAATAATCCCTTTTAGGGATTGAAACAGAAGATTAAAGTTCAACATTGCAGCATTTCGCCGTTAAAATCGCTAATAATCCCTTTTAGGGATTGAAACCAGCCTAATTCAAACGCAAGTCGATCCAATAAATCTGTTAAAATCGCTAATAATCCCTTTTAGGGATTGAAACGATTTGGTCGATGACCGACCGTTGCAACCCAAAGCTCTGTTAAAATCGCTAATAATCCCTTTTAGGGATTGAAACGCCAATTTGAACATCTAGGTGAATGCCACCCATCGAAATGGTTAAAATCGCTAATAATCCCTTTTAGGGATTGAAACGCGTTGGTAGGCAATAATTCCCAAACTTGGCTAGAGTTAAAATCGCTAATAATCCCTTTTAGGGATTGAAACAGATATTGGCGGCTCAAAAGCGTAGTGCTAATGCGTTAAAATCGCTAATAATCCCTTTTAGGGATTGAAACATTGCTATCTTCAGAGAGCGTACGGTTTTTGGTACGGTTAAAATCGCTAATAATCCCTTTTAGGGATTGAAACTTAATGCAAAAGCCCATTTGATTTGTAAAAATCTCAATGTTAAAATCGCTAATAATCCCTTTTAGGGATTGAAACAATTAATTGGTATGCCATTGCAGGAACATATTGTAGGTTAAAATCGCTAATAATCCCTTTTAGGGATTGAAACCATAAATCTATCCTGGCTCTTTTATCCCTGAAGTTAAAATCGCTAATAATCCCTTTTAGGGATTGAAACGGGTCAGCGTGACAATGTTCTTGATGTTGAGCTTGTTAAAATCGCTAATAATCCCTTTTAGGGATTGAAACAGCACTCACACTAGAACAAACAGCACCTAGAAGTTAAAATCGCTAATAATCCCTTTTAGGGATTGAAACTCATCTGGATTGCCTCTATTTGGTGTTACTTGTGCTGTTAAAATCGCTAATAATCCCTTTTAGGGATTGAAACATTAATAACACTCATGGTAATAGTAGCGGTACGCCTGTTAAAATCGCTAATAATCCCTTTTAGGGATTGAAACGTATTAGATGAAACTGGCGAACCCTGGTTTAATGGTTAAAATCGCTAATAATCCCTTTTAGGGATTGAAACACGCATTACGAAAAGAACGGAAAACAGCAGTGGAAGTTAAAATCGCTAATAATCCCTTTTAGGGATTGAAACATTTAATCCTTAAATGAGTTTCGCGATCGCCTAACTCTGCAAGTTAAAATCGCTAATAATCCCTTTTAGGGATTGAAACCGACCTCTCTGCAATTCAGCAACTTTAATCTGTAAAGTTAAAATCGCTAATAATCCCTTTTAGGGATTGAAACTAGCTGTACTAACTTCTACACAGAATCACGAATCTTACGTTAAAATCGCTAATAATCCCTTTTAGGGATTGAAACTGTGCCAGTAGTGATGAGGGTAAGCTCAACATCAAGGTTAAAATCGCTAATAATCCCTTTTAGGGATTGAAACTTAGCTTTGGTTCCTTCATCTCCTGTAATCTTTTGTTAAAATCGCTAATAATCCCTTTTAGGGATTGAAACAAATCAAAGTTTGATTTTGATACTGGAGCCTGATTGCGAAAATAGCTAATAATCCCTTTTAGGGATTGAAACTCCCAAAGTAGACATAAAAGCTAATACAGGCTTTAGCGAAAATAGCTAATAATCCCTTTTAGGGATTGAAACAATGCAGGTAAGTATATAGGTAATAAAGTATCTGAGATAGCGAAAATAGCTAATAATCCCTTTTAGGGATTGAAACGACATTGAGGACAATTGATTAAGGTATAAGACCCTGCGAAAATAGCTAATAATCCCTTTTAGGGATTGAAACAATTAAATTAATGATTATTACCCGACGATCAAACACGCGAAAATAGCTAATAATCCCTTTTAGGGATTGAAACTAAATTTATATATTCAAGCACTTGAGTAGTGCTAGGCGCGAAAATAGCTAATAATCCCTTTTAGGGATTGAAACTATCCATTTTGATATTTTACTTGATGAACTACTGTTTGCGAAAATAGCTAATAATCCCTTTTAGGGATTGAAACCTATTTTTGATTAAGGTTTGCTCATTTACATAATCGCGAAAATAGCTAATAATCCCTTTTAGGGATTGAAACGTGGAAAGCTGGTAGACCCGCAAATTGGGAATATCAGCGAAAATAGCTAATAATCCCTTTTAGGGATTGAAACAAATTGTCTTGCCCGTCGATCAGACGGAAGTGAAGAGCGAAAATAGCTAATAATCCCTTTTAGGGATTGAAACGTAATGATATTTACGCCCATCTGGTTGACTATGAGCGAAAATAGCTAATAATCCCTTTTAGGGATTGAAACTTGCGTAATCAGTGACACAACAAGCTAACGCCGTAGCGAAAATAGCTAATAATCCCTTTTAGGGATTGAAACTAAATCTAATGCAACGCCTATCACATCATTTCCCGCGAAAATAGCTAATAATCCCTTTTAGGGATTGAAACTTTATACCTGCTTGCTCAATGATGGGTGATGCGATCGCGCGAAAATAGCTAATAATCCCTTTTAGGGATTGAAACACTATCATACGCGCCCAATCAGTACGAATTATTTTGCGAAAATAGCTAATAATCCCTTTTAGGGATTGAAACATGCAATTTTTATGTTGAACTTGCTTAATGCCCAGCGAAAATAGCTAATAATCCCTTTTAGGGATTGAAACTTCATAAAAGCTGATTTTGTAGTAGCTATCTGTACCCCGCGAAAATAGCTAATAATCCCTTTTAGGGATTGAAACCACTACTGGCAGCGCCTTGCCAGAACTTCTTTAAGTGCGAAAATAGCTAATAATCCCTTTTAGGGATTGAAACTCTCAACTTTTAAGTATCCGCCCTTACTCTGAAAATGCGAAAATAGCTAATAATCCCTTTTAGGGATTGAAACACAGCCGTATGCTTAATCGCACTTGCGTACAAGAATAGCGAAAATAGCTAATAATCCCTTTTAGGGATTGAAACCTTTAATTAGTTGAATTGCTTTGTCCAAATCACCCTGGCGAAAATAGCTAATAATCCCTTTTAGGGATTGAAACTGGCTCAGTCCTTCGGCTGCCCAATCCCGAAACTCGCGAAAATAGCTAATAATCCCTTTTAGGGATTGAAACTTGAAACTTATTCCGGTAGTGGCTCGATCGGGTGGGCGAAAATAGCTAATAATCCCTTTTAGGGATTGAAACTTGTGATTAAGAAAATGGAATATCACCCAAGAGGCGAAAATAGCTAATAATCCCTTTTAGGGATTGAAACACCACCTTGCACTCCCATTCGTATGCGTCACTAGCGCGAAAATAGCTAATAATCCCTTTTAGGGATTGAAACTTTAGCATGAACGCATCAGACTTTACATCTTATGCCGCGAAAATAGCTAATAATCCCTTTTAGGGATTGAAACCCATATTAAAAAAATTCCTCTAACTGAATTGACCGCGAAAATAGCTAATAATCCCTTTTAGGGATTGAAACCCGTTGCTATATCAGAGCTATAGTTAAAGTACTTGCGAAAATAGCTAATAATCCCTTTTAGGGATTGAAACATCAAATTTGAAAAAGTTTATCGAACTAACCCAGGCGAAAATAGCTAATAATCCCTTTTAGGGATTGAAACACTTGTGTAGGTTGTTCTACTTCTGCATCTACTGAGCGAAAATAGCTAATAATCCCTTTTAGGGATTGAAACAGTCAATGAAACTTGACTATGACCCAAGCGTTGAGCGAAAATAGCTAATAATCCCTTTTAGGGATTGAAACTATAAATTACCTAGTTGTAAATACAACTATTTTAGAAGCGAAAATAGCTAATAATCCCTTTTAGGGATTGAAACTATTGTTGGTAGTTCACCTTTATATGGTAATGGGGCGAAAATAGCTAATAATCCCTTTTAGGGATTGAAACGTCCTTGCAACGAGATAAGTCTATTCGTATCCTCGCGAAAATAGCTAATAATCCCTTTTAGGGATTGAAACTCTTATAGATAGTATAGATGTACTAAATTCTGATTGCGAAAATAGCTAATAATCCCTTTTAGGGATTGAAACAAATGAGTTGTATGCCAGTTGGAAGAAACCATTCCGGGCGAAAATAGCTAATAATCCCTTTTAGGGATTGAAACTTGCATCAGATCTTCTATTGCTTGGTATGAAGGGGCGAAAATAGCTAATAATCCCTTTTAGGGATTGAAACACTACGGTAATCGGGCATTTCTCGTAATAAATTTCCCGCGAAAATAGCTAATAATCCCTTTTAGGGATTGAAACATACTCTTTGCAGAGCTTTAATAATTCTGTAATCGCGAAAATAGCTAATAATCCCTTTTAGGGATTGAAACAAAACAGAAACATCAGTGGCAATGCTACTTTGAAGTTAAAATCGCTAATAATCCCTTTTAGGGATTGAAACCCACCGTTAAGTGGATTGTCCAAACTTCTGAGCAAAAGTCAAAGTAATGAAAGTTCGTGAACTCATCCAACTCTTAGAAGACGATGGATGGTATCTAGCTAGAACTAGAGGTAGCCATCGTCAGTTCTACCATCCTCAAAAAACTGGAGTCGTAACAGTCCCAGGAAAATTTTCAAAGGATGTGCCAATTGGGACGCTGAAAGCAATTTTTAAACAAGCTCAATTAGGAGACAATGATGAAATATAAGTACGAAATTATCATTGAAAAAGCTGAAAACAATTACTCAGCCTTTTCTCCCGATGTCCCAGGATGTATCGCAGTAGGTGACACGGTGGAGGAAACTTTACAGGAAATGGAAGAAGCTATTGAGTTTCACTTAGAAGGATTAAAAGAGCGCGGCTTACCCATTCCCGAACCTAAAACTAATCACTTCTATGTGGAAGTAAACGCCTAGTCCCATATAGCAGTCAACTATAGCAGTTTTCATATTTATGAGGTACAGGAGTGCGTTAGCGAAGCTGTGCGTTAGCACTACATCTTGCTCGCTATAAAT
>JBARVL010000453.1:0-1601 GCA_049646245.1 Crinalium sp.
TTGGTTCAGGTTGTGTAGAATCTAAGAACTTGTATCTTGTTCTAATTGTGCCTTGTGTCTGTTGCTAGTGCTACTCACTGCATCAATCCTGATTGTTTGCGTCCCCATCCCCAGCCTTGGGGTAATAAGTTTTGCAATAGTTGTGGGGCATCGCTAGAACTCAAAAATCGCTACATTCCTCTTCAGTTTTTAGGTTCAGGCGGATTTGCTACTATTTATACGGTTTGGGATTTAAAAACAAATACTGAGAAGGTGCTAAAGGTATTGGTAGAAACTGCTCCCAAAGCATTAGAACTTTTTGAACAAGAAGCGGCTGTTTTAGCTAGTTTGCGCCATCCTGGTGTACCTAAAGTTGAGCCAGATAGCTTTTTTATGCAGACGCTTTCACATCCACAGGCGCGTCAGTTGCCTTGTTTAGTGATGGAGAAAATTAACGGACCTACTTTGGCGGATATGCTGGATCAATATCCTCAAGGTTGTCCAGAGGGGTTAGTTTTTAACTGGCTCAAGCAAGCGGTGGAAATTCTTCAGGAGTTACATAAACGTAAAATTATTCACCGCGACCTTAAACCATCTAATTTGATGCTACGCCAAAATACACAACAACTGGTAATGATTGATTTTGGGGGGGCAAAGCAAATTGGTTGGGGTCATCGTGGTAAAGGGGGGAGTTCAACACGCTTAGTTTCTCCTGGTTACAGTCCACCAGAGCAAATTTCTGGGGGTACAATTGTTGCTCAGACAGATTTCTATGCCCTGGGCAGGACGATGATTCACTTGCTGACGGGTAAGTATCCTGCTGATTTAGAAGATCCCATTACTGGTGAGTTATTCTGGCGCAATGTTATTCCTGTCGGTGGGGATTTTGCTGATGTGCTGGATGAAATGGTACAAGCTGATGTCCAAAAACGTCCCGCTAGTGCTGCTCAAATTCAAAGAAAATTAGCTGGTATTTCTACTACGAATACTATTCCTAGTTGGGCAGCGCCAAAAGCACCTTTATCTATTTATCAAGTTGTAACTAAAGTAATTGGTAGTTGTTGGAAACTTTTTTGGGTAGTATTTGTTTCTTGCAGCAAAGCGATAGTAAAGACAACTTTATGGTTGTTGGAAGTTATTGCTAAATTTGTTTTAGCTTGTTTGGATACAGTTTGGGAAATGTTGTGTGGAGGAATTGGTGCATTTGTCGGTGCGAGTGTTGGGTTTTATTTTGGCGATCGCATTTCTAATTTCATCACTCAAACACTCCCTCCTAATATTTCACCAACTTCGATTACAGTTCAACCACAGATTATTTTGTTTGCATTAGCTGGATTAGGTACGGCTGTTGGTTTAACTGTTGCTGGTGGTTTTGGGCAGCGACGGCGCTTTTTAGAAGCTGCTTTAGTTGGAGCGATCGGTTATGCTTTGGCATGGTCAATTTGGCAGGCTTTGGGGGTTTATGAAATTAGGCTGTCTTTAATGGCATTAATTACTGTTGCAGTAACTTTTTTGACTCTGGGTTTAGGTTTAATGAGTCATCATTTTGTTCATGCTTTGGTAGCGGCAAGTGGCACAGCTACGTTTTTTTATGTTTTGGTGATTTTAAATCAGGAATTAGC
>JBARVL010000454.1:0-17505 GCA_049646245.1 Crinalium sp.
GCGATCGCACTTGATAAGAAAATTAACGCTGTCTCGACTCGCAATTGCACTTCTACATCGGTATAACTCGCTCCGTAGGTGACACCACGAGTAGAATAAAGTAGTTGATAACGAGCTAACCAATGATGGAAAGCCATCTCAAACATCAACAAACAGCTTATACAATATAAGTGGCGTAGCTGTTGCTGAGAAAAGCCGATAAATTTACCTTCAGATAAGCTATTTCCTGAGAGTAAATAATTTAGGATAACTGCTATCAGTGCAAATAGAAATAATCCCCTTAGCCAAAAATCTAATAATTCCCAGACAGGTAAGGAAAAAATATAAAAGCTAATATCGTTTTTAAATAAGGGATCAATGGTATTAAAAGCGGTAGGTTGAAAATACAGTAAAAATTTACTCCAGTTAGATGATAGTACTAACGTATAGAACAAACTTAAACTAAGTGCGATCGCACTTAGTACAAACTGGTGATTGATAGCTATAGCTAAAATAATTCCTACTAGCAAAATTAGCTGTCCAATTTGCACAAGTATCTGTTGCCACTGCTGCAAATTAGTAATTACTGGTAACTTACTTTTAATATCCTGTAACTGCTGAAAAATTGAACTAACTTTAAATAAACTCGGTACACTAGGAGTTATGGCAGTAACGCTAATATTGTTATGCCAAAAGCCTAATATCATCTGCCCGTAAGACAGCAACATCAACCCTAGTATTAAACTTAGCAGCATGACAATTGGTAACAGCCAACGCCAAGTGACACCATTTTTAGGTATGACTGCTTCCTGCAATTTCTCTTGCCAAGGCGGGTGAGGGTTGAGTGTTTTTTGATTGGGCAGTATTAAACTAGCACCCGAATCTATAGAAGGATATTTAAGACGCGCTGCTAATGTTAGATTGCCTAGTAGAAATGTAGCAGTTAACAAGAATGCGATCGCGCCTAAAATAAACTGAGTTTTTAGCCGTAACAGAAACGCCGTTAAATATCCAACTTCTTTAAACCAAAAAATTTCTGCTACTAAGTGAGAAACTAGATCAACAACTAGCCATAATCCCAGTAGCAGTGCGATAAGCCCAAAACCTTGCTTCCAAAAATGCTTGAGTTTCATTGTCTCCAATTCCCACAGCCTGAAGGCTGGGGCTATACAGACTAAGCCTGCCTACGCAGGCTTTTTTAATTGATTAAAAATCTAGCCCGCGCAGGCGGGCTTTGTTAGTATAGCTGCACCCTTCAGGGTGTCAACGTCATTGTATCTCTACATCCTGAAACCTATCGAATCGTTACCCCTTCTGAATTACCCGCAATATCTGGCACAACAATAGGCGGCTCACCAACAACAGAAGGGCATTTTTCCATAACTTTTGGTGGAATATTATCAAATTTAGCTCCTTCAATTAAAATAGTACCTGCACTGCTATTACAAATAGCAGTATGAGTATTTTTACTGGTAACTAAGTTGTTGATTGTCAGTTCTCCTTGATTTATTATCCCTATCCGATTTTTAGATATTTCAAAATTAATTAAAGAAGCATTTCCAGAGTTACTTATACCAAGGGAATTGCTATTTACTTTTAAGTTGTTAAACACAGGTGAAGCACCTTTATCAATATAAATTGCTGCACCATTACGATTCCCCATCATTTGCTGATTATAAACTTCAAGATTGTCTAATTGAGGCTTAGTACCCTGATTAATATACAGTCCTTGATGAAATGTACTAAATAATTTTAATTTAGATATTTTTGGGGATGAAAAAATTTTTACTATGCCATCAACATTTATATTTTTAATATTTAAACTGGCATTTTGCCTGTCCTTATTATTATAACTATCAATTCCAATTTGCAATTCTGAATTTATAATTTTCAAATTTTCTAAATTTGAATTTTTATCAAGCCTTAGACTCGTCGTAATAATTGTCGTGTCTCCAATGCCCACAACTGAAACACCTGGAGTAATTCCAATTTTTGTACTATCACCGCTATTCGCTGAGTAAATCCCCGCAGCTAACTTAATTAATACAGGCTTATTCTTATCTCCATCCTGTAATCTAATCGCTTGCTTAATCGCTCTCGTTAAACTTCTGTAAGGTGACTTTTGAGAACCAGCATTATTATCACTACCTTTATCACCAACAAACACTACATCAGCATTTGTAGCCGTAACATTCCTTTCAACCTGATTATCAGATCCAAACGGAGAAACGTAAATATCCGCTTCCGAATTATTTGACTCGGAACTATCCCAACTCGGAGGCGTATTTAAACCTTGACTAACTTTATTATCCCGATAATTAATATTTGAATCAACAAATCCTCTAACTGCTGACTTTGACTCCGCATTAGCCAAACTTAAGCCAGTATTTGAAAACTCTAAAAACCGATCAAAATTACTAAAAAAAGCAATACTGCCTGATAAAAGCGAACCACTGAGGATGAAAAATCCCCAAACAAATTTATCAGGGAACTTCCGGCAACTTTTATCAGGCATATTGACAAATCCTTGATTCTATGTATTAGCGTTGGGACTAACTTGTTCTAAATTAAACAACATTTGCAAAGATTGCATTGCTTTACGTCGCGCTTCAATATCCTGCTGCGCTCTTAATTGCACCATTGGATCGTGAAGAATTTTATTAACAATACCACGAGTTAAAGCTTCGATAACTTCTTGATGTCTTTCGGCAAATTCCGAACCCAATCTTGATAAAGCTTTTTCTAATTCTTGGGCGCGGATAGTTTCCATTTTATCACGCAAACAGCTAATAGTTGGGACAGTTTCTAGCGATCGCCACCAGAGATCAAATCCTTCAACTTCTTCTTCCAGAAGCACTTCTGCTTCTTGAGCCATTTTGCGGCGACTTTCTTGATTTTGTGCAACTACCGCTTTTAAATCATCAACATTAAAAGCATCGACATTTTCTAACTCATTGACATCTGCATCCACATTACGAGGTACAGAAATATCAAATATCATTAAAGCTCGATGTGGTTCTAAACAGCTTTCGAGTTTGGCTTTATTTAATAAAGGTTCTGTGGAAGCCGTGCTAGTAAATACTAAATCTGAAGCAGAAATTACTGATAGCATTTCTGACAAAGGATGTAACTCTAAATTAGCATCAGGAAACTGTTTAGCTAATTCTTCAGCACGGCGAGTAGAACGGTTTAAAACTGAAATTTGGGTTGCACCTTTAGAGATCAGATGTTGCACTAACAGTCGTGACATCTTACCCGCACCCAAAATTGCGACACGGTAAGCAGCTAAATTCTGCACCTTCATCTGAGCTAATTCAACTGCTGCTGAACTAATAGAAACCGCACCAGTACCAATGCTAGTTTCAGTACGAACTCGCTTACCTGCTGTGAGTGCTTGTTTAAATAAACGGTTGAGAATTGAACCAATCCCCTTGTATTGCTGACCGATTTTTTGAGTATTTTTAACTTGCGCGAGAATTTGACCTTCTCCCAACACCAAGCTATCTAAACCTGCTGCAACACGCATCAAGTGCATAACTGAATCTTGGTGCAACAAGATAAATAAATGATGCCGCAAATGGTGCATCGGTAACTTAGCATAGTCACAAAGAAACTGACGTACTTCAGCAACACCTTGCTCGGTTTCGTGAGAAACAATGTAAATTTCTAAACGGTTGCAAGTGCTGAGAATAGCTACTTCTTCAATGTGGGGATAACTAAGTAATTGAGCGATCGCACTTTCCATTTGTGTTTCTGGAATGCTCAATTTTTCCCGCACTTCCACTGGCGCTGTCTTATGGCTTAAACCTATAACTGCAATATTCATGTGTTCTCCCTAATTAGCGATTAGCGATTAGCGATTAGTGAATTAGTTAATTAGCGATTAGTTAATTAGCAATGTGTAACTAGCTGCTTTTTGTTGACAACATATACGCAGGACTTACGCATTCTGGGTTAGTGAGCGAGACGCTCACACTACTAATAAAGTAATAACAATTAATGTTGATTTTATGTAGTGCGAGCATCCTGCTCGCTGGTTTTTTTGCGTAAGTCCTGATACAGCCAAGTTTACTAAAGGTAAATACTAACCGCTAACAGTTATCTACCTCAATTGCAGAGCTTTTGGTTCATCAAACATATGAATTGTGTCAACAAATCGTGCTGTTTTAGATTGACTAGAGATTACCAAGCTCTGAGTACGCGCTCCACCATGAAAGTAGCGAACGCCTTCCATCAAAGTACCAGGAGTGATTCCGCAAGCAGCAAATAACACTGTTTGACCAGATGCTAATTCTTCTGCATTGTAAACTTTGTCAGGATCTTTAATACCCATTTCGTTCAAGCGGTCAATATTGCCTTGTCTTGTCCACTTTTCACTTTCAGGAGTATTAACGTCTGCGGGATCGTAAATTAGTTGCCCTTGGAAGTGTCCACCTAAGCAGCGCATAGCAGCCGCAGAAATAACGCCTTCTGGTGCTGCACCAACGCCCATCAGTGCATGAATGTTAGTACCTGCAAAAGCACAGCAGATGGCAGCAGAAACGTCACCATCACTAATCAGGCGCACTCTTGCTCCTGCTTGGCGAATTTCCGCAATTAGATCTTTGTGACGAGGGCGATCCATTACCACTACTACTAATTCGTCAATAGAGCGGCTTAAACACTCTGAAAGAATCTTGAGGTTTTCGGTAGCAGACTTGTTAATATCAACATGACCTCTGGCAGGAGCAGGAGCAGCTAACTTTCTCATGTAGAAGTCAGGAGCAGCAAATAAGCCGCCTTTTTCAGCAATTGCTAATACTGCCATAGAACCATTTTGACCGTAGGCAACTAAGTTAGTGCCTTCGCAGGGATCAACAGCAATGTCAATCTCGATTAACTCGTCAGGGTTGCAGTAAGTTTTTGCATCTTCGCGGGTACAAATGCCCACTTCTTCCCCAATGTAAAGCATAGGCGCTTCGTCCCGTTCACCTTCTCCGATGACGATCCGACCACGCATATAGATCTGATTCATCCGTTCCCGCATAGCTTCTACAGCTACTTGGTCGGCTGTATCTTTTTCGCCTTTACCCATCCATCGGGCAGACGCGATCGCAGCTTTTTCTACAACTTCAATAATTTCTAAACCGAGGGTATTTTCCACGAAGTCTATTCTCCCAACTGCCTGATTTGGCGACGTTTCATCTGGCTATTACAGTCTAAAGTCTACCAGAGGGGAGATACCCTTGAATGAAGAGAATTTGAATCTGCTAATTGTTAAGTTTTGCTACTAAGGTTTTGGTGTTGAGTAATGCTGACACCCTCAAGGGTGCAGCTATACAAGCAAAGCCCGCCTGCGCGGGCTAAATAAATTTTTAATTATAAAAAAGCCTGCGGAGGCAGGCTTCGTCTGTATGGTTCCCCAGCCTTTAGGCTGAGGGAACTTGAGAAAAATTGCCTCCAGCAATACTAAGCTCTAACGTGATGTAGCTTTAGCTTCTGTGAACTGAGAATGTTTTTTTTGTGTATTTCTGGGTAGAGGGGCAGCTAACAATAAGATCTTTTCCATTAGCTTAGGAGCAATGCGATCGCACAATACCGCTAAATAACTCTGCCATCCCACTAAAATTTCCGTCGATTCCCTTTCCAAACCTGTAACGAGTCCCTTCGCTACCTGTTGGGGAGTCATGGGTTTAATCCATCGAAACCACTGTAAGTTACGAACCATATCAGTGTCAGTTAGAGAGGGTAAGAAGGCAACAACTTGGATACGATGTGCCGCTAATTCACCCCGTAAGGCTTGGGTAAAGCCGCGAATAGCAAATTTAGTCGCTGAATAGGTTGCCATTGTTGGAGCCGCCAATCTGCCCATCAAACTAGAAACATTGATAATTGTTCCTTCTTGCTGAGTTACCATGCGTCGGGCAACTAAACGGGTAATGGTATACATTCCGATTAAGTTTGTACCAATTTCTTCTTGGACATTGGCTAAACGCGATCGCAAGAATGTCGTTTGATGAGCTACTCCAGCACAATTGACCAAAATGTGGATAGGCGCATAGTCACGCCAAGTTTGAGCAATTGCAATATTTACTTCGACTGGGTTGGTAAGATCCAATGGCAACAGAATTACTTCTGTACCAAATTCTGCAATTTCCGCAGCAACTTCTGCTAATCTCTGATGGTTACGAGCTACCAAAATTAAGCGTTTTACTCCAACTGAAGCAAATTCTAGTGCGATCGCTCGCCCAATTCCACGCGATGCTCCAGTAATCAGAGCCGTTTTTCCTTGAATATTCATAAATTAAAGCCTCCTTAATTGAGGTTCCATTACCGCTCAACAGTCCCTAGATAGATACTTGTGCAGAGAAAGCACTGTTGAAACGTAATCAGGTCAAGTGTGATTTATGCTCCGTATAAGGATTGGAGAGTACTGAAGCATAATTAGTAAGAAAGTTCCCAGGGAAACAATTTAGCTAAAGCAATTAAGCCCAAACGTACAGCAGTTAAGGGCAAAAAAATCAGCAAACAGATGAAGAGGGATGAGCAATGAAAAGCATAATTAACAGACCTCCTAGATGCAAGCATCTACGAACAACAAACCTATAAGCACAGACTAGCAACCTAATCAAGTACCTGCAACATTTATTAGTAAAAAAGTCAAACTATTATAGTTCGACATAATACTCTCATAATTTCCCCTATTCACGTTTTGAGGAAAATTACCTACAAGCCTGATTTTAAAATGCTTTTAAGCGATTCAATATAAAATATTGGACTAAAAAAAATATGAGAAAACACCAGCTTGCTCAAGTAAATCTGAACTAATGTAACGAAATATAAAAAGCATAAATTACCCACCTTGCTCAAAAAATACTTTGTAGTTACAAGGTAAATATGAGTAAGTTAGCATTCGACTAGGATTTCCCAATGAAAGATGAATACGATTTCTCTGAATCAGTTCAAAATCCCTACTTTAAAAAGATGAAAAAACAGGTGACGATTCGGCTTGAGGAGGAAGTAGTAGATTATTTCAGAACACTATCTGAGGAAGCTGGAATTCCTTATCAGACCCTCATCAACCTTTATCTGCAAGATTGTATGTGATCGCAGAAAAAGTTGTCATTAGAGTGGGTAAAAACTGTCTAACGAGAAACCCTCCAAAATCAAGCAACACCATACCCCGTATATTGTCTTACTTCTGGTGGCTGAAAACCTAAAACAATCTTATGTTTAGGAATTCCCCTAGCGACTAACTCATCTGTAACTCCATCCTCAATGCCATCTCGCCAAATCCAAATTGAATCGCCAATGATTTGAAGGTGAACTAAACACCCATGAATCCTTGTTAAATAATCCCAACCATTATTCATCAACAAATAATGATCTCTGTCTTCACTCACAATCAGAAGGCAATCAATTTCACCATGAGAATAGGGGATATCAGCATGATATTGCAAAACTTCGTAAATAATTTTACGATAATTGTCTAACTCGTCCATTGCACAACGACCTCCTCTTTGGGATTGAATACTAATAAGCGTAAATCTGTTTTTCTTAACAAAATTTGTCCTATTGGTTCCGAGAATATATCTCGAAATACGTTTAAAGGAATCGCTAAATAAATAACTCGTTCTGGTTGTTCTTCCTCTAAAATTTTTGAATATAAAATGTACTGCCCTAAAGCGTTTTCTAAATCGTTAACCGGAGATGGGTTAACAAAACTCTTAACCTCTACTGCGATTTTGCGTCCTTCTTTTTCAGCAGCAAATAATTTTTCTGCACCTAAATCTACATAAACAGAACGACTACCAATAGTTAACCGTAAGGGATCGTTCGTAATTGTCCAGCCATCTTTTTCTAGGGCTATTTTTACAACATTGTGATAAATATCTTTTGCTGCCAAAGCTATAATGCCTCCTGTAACCCCGATTTTAGTCTTAGATTCATTAATTTAGCTTTTCTGGATTAAGGTATGCGATCGCTAAAAGTTAATTAGGTACAAATCCCTAGAAGAAGTTATGTCAGTTTTGCTCTGCGATCAGCCCTAGACTACCAGATAAACTTGTAGGCGTGATTGTAGGCGAGTTTTATGTCAGTTTTGCAAGTGCGATCGCCCCTATACTACACTCTTCTAAAACCCGTAGAGTGCTGAAATAGCGTAAATAGGGAACAAAAAATGGACGCAACTGGATTCGAACCAGTGACCTCTACGATGTCAACGTAGCGCTCTAACCAACTGAGCTATGCGTCCGCACGATTTACTAATGTAGCATAGGTCTTCATAAATATACAAGCAATTGACACTCCCCTGGCGCTCTGCCGAGGGGATTCTTCATTCAACGAGTCCACTTGCTTAAAGCTCCTTGCGTTACTTTAAGTAGAGGTGGTTCTCTCTCTTTCGCGTTAACTTTCCCCATGCCCTGGGGTAGTTGCATTACTGCAAATTTTGTTTGAGTTAATTGCTAGTCGTCTAGTTCGGTGTGAACCTTTTACCTACTTTCAGGCTATCTGGCAATTAAGCCAAACTACTAGAACAACAAAGTAGAACCCATGATTCAGTTGTCAAGGTACAGCGTTACCGTTTAGGTACTAGGGTTTTTAAACAGGTTGATTACCCCACCTGTTATATTTAATGGTAGTGCAATTCAACTACCATGTCAACTAGAAAAAGACCAAAGGTTTATCAATTAAGGCTTAGTGAAGACGAATGGAAACAGTTGGATTTCTATGCTCAGTCCAAACAAATTTCTGCTGCTGAGGTTTTGCGTAACTACATCAAAACACTTCCAACGCAGGATAAATCCTGCGACTAGCTTTCATCCCTTGGCACTCTGCCGAAGGGTTTTCAGCATCTCCTTTATAATTTATTTTAGTGCTTAATCCTAACTTTACTAAAATTGAGGCTCAAAACGCAGCAAGCATACACGAAAAATTACCTGGGTTTGGTAGAATAACTGGGTTGTTCAGCTAAATGCCGTCTTTGAGTCAATCAATAGACATTACCAATATAGATTCCTTAGCCCAAGAACTCGCAACAATCCAACAAACAGGCTCTAAACGGATTGCGCTGCTGGGTTCGCGTCATGTTCCTATTACTCACCAGCATTTAATCGAGATGATGAGTTATGCCTTAGTTTTATCAGGCAATCGCATCATCACCTCTGGTGCTACAGGCACTAATTCGGCTGCTATTCGGGGTGCAATGCGTGCTGACCCCAGCTTACTGACAGTAATTTTGCCACAAAGCTTGTCACGTCAGCCGCGAGAATCTCAAGAGCAGCTACAGCAGGTAATGCACCTGGTAGAAAACCCCGAACATGACACCTTGTCACTTGCCGAAGCTAGCGCCGTGTGCAATCAGGAGATTGTATCTAGGTGTCAGCAACTCATTTGCTTTGCGTTCCACGACAGCCACACATTGTTACAAACCTGTAGCGATGCTGAAGAGCAACGCAAGGTAGTAACTTTGTTTTACTTTGATTAATGATGACTATACCCGTGTCTGCAATTCTGCTCGACTGTATAGCCGCAGCAGCTTTTTTAATTTATCTGCCTTTCCTGGTCGTAGGTTATGCGCGTGCGCGTGTAGGTTATGACCAGGCAGCACCACGGGCAATGTTTGATAAATTGCCTGCTTATGCTCAACGAGCTACATGGGCGCACCAAAATTCGTTTGAAACGTTTATAGTGTTCGCACCAGCAGCGTTGATGGCTTATATAACAGGTCAAAATTCAACAGTAGCAGCAGGAGCAGCTATTGCTTTTGTTGTTGCTCGGTTATTTTATTCTGTGTTTTATATCCTGAATATACCTGTGGCGCGATCGCTCATGTTTGGCATTGGCACTCTAAGCTCTGGTACTCTAATTATCCTTAGCCTAATTAGTGCCAATAGTCCCCCAATACTTCCCTAAATAAAGTTTCATCTTTAATTTAATTAGGGAGTAAAGAACTAACCTGATTTTACCCCTCCCTCCTCCCTCCTCCCTCCTCACCCTTATGGCTTCTACCTATTCATTCGACATCGTTAGTGACTTTGATCGGCAAGAATTAGTTAATGCCGTAGATCAAACCGTTCGTGAAATTAAAAGCCGTTACGACCTCAAAGATACTAAAACCACAGTGGAATTAGGCGAAGAAGTAATCACTATTAGCACTGATAGCGAGTTTACTTTAGATGCAATTCATACAATCTTGCAAACCAAATCTGCCAAGCGTAACTTATCCCTAAAAATATTTGATTACGGTAAGATTGAAGCTGCAAGCGGGAATCGTGTTCGCCAAGAAATCAAGCTCCGTAAAGGTCTTAGCCAAGAAATTGCCAAGCAAATTACCAAGTTAATGCGAGACGAATTTAAAAAAGTTCAAGGTGCAATTCAAGGGGATGCGGTCAGAGTTTCTGCTAAATCTAAAGATGATTTACAAGCAGTTATGCAACGCTTAAAAGAAGAAGATTATCCAGTGGCGCTGCAATTTAATAATTATCGTTAAGAGTAGAGACGCGAAATTTCGCGTCTCTACATTAGTTTTTAGCCTCGTTACCAGGTTAAACAAGGTAACGGATTGATAAGGTTTTAATAACTCATAAGTAGCTCCACATTAAAAAAGATAAAATGCCAATCTCCCCCTCCCCTTGATAAGGGGAGGGGGTTGGGGGGTGGGGTAATGCGTTTAACTCGCGTTGACCTACTTAGCTGACGGCTATAGCTAATTACAACTGTGACATTACTTCTCTTGCTGCTGCCAAAGTGCGGTCAATATCTTCGTCAGTATGAGCTAATGAAGTAAATCCAGCCTCAAATTGAGAAGGTGCTAAATAAACACCGCGCTCTAACATTCCCCGATGGAAGCGGCTAAATTTACTCGCATCTGACTTTTTGGCATCCTCGTAGTTATGGACGGGACCAGCCGTAAAGAACATACCAAACATTCCACTGATTTGACCGCCACAAGCTGCATGACCTGTTTCTTTAGCAATTTGCAGCAAACCATCAGCTAATTTTTTGGTAATTTTGTCCAAATACTCATAAGTACCTGGTTTTTGTAATAACTCCAGAGTTTTAATGCCAGCAGTCATTGCTAAAGGATTACCAGAAAGCGTTCCAGCTTGATATACAGACCCAGCAGGGGCAATCATTGACATAATATCCCGCCGTCCGCCGTAAGCTCCTACTGGTAAACCACCACCAATTACCTTACCGAGTGTGGTTAAGTCTGGGGTAACGCCAAATTTCTCTTGAGCGCCACCGTAGGCAATACGAAAACCTGTCATCACTTCATCAAATACTAAAAGTGCGCCGTTTTCTTGAGTAATTTCGCGCAAGCCTTCAAAAAACCCTCCATCAGGACGAATGAAGCCAGAATTACCGACAACAGGCTCTAGAATTACACCAGCAATTTGATCGGGGTTTTCTGCAAATAATGCTTTGACTGCTTCAAGGTCATTAAATGGAGCAGTAAGTGTGTTGACGGCAGTAGAGTTGGGAACGCCAGGAGAGTCTGGTAAACCCAAGGTAGCCACACCAGACCCAGCTTTTACTAGGAACATATCGGCGTGACCGTGATAGCAGCCTTCAAATTTGATGATTTTGTCACGACCAGTGAAGGCTCGCATCAGTCGTAACACTGACATACAAGCTTCTGTACCGGAGTTGACAAAACGTACCATTTCGATGCTGGGAACAGCATCAATGACCATCTCAGCCAAGACGTTCTCTAAAACTGAGGGCGCACCAAAGCTAGTGCCTTTTTCTAGGGCTTCGTGTAGGGCGCTGATTACTTCTGGATGGGTATGACCGCAAATAGCTGGTCCCCAACTGCCAACGTAGTCAATGTACTGGTTGCCATCGACATCCCAAATATAAGCTCCTTTAACTCGATCAAAAACAATTGGTTGCCCTCCCACAGATTTAAAAGCTCGGACTGGAGAACTTACCCCTCCTGGCATAAGCTTTTGGGCGGCAGCAAAAATTTCTTCTGACTTGGTGGTTTTTAAGTTCGTTGTACTAATCAAAAGAGGTCTCCTAATTGTTTGATGCTGAAAGTTCTATCTGGAGATAGGGGTTAGCTGTCAGTGAAGGCTTTATTAAATTATCAGTGATCAGCTTTTAGAGAAAAGCTTTGTACGGCTGTGGATAAGAAATTTAACAACGGTAAAGTTAAAACCAGGTTTTTGGGAAAATCTGAGATTTTGCACTGGGACACGAGGCGGGGTTCCTCTTTATAGTTCGTTCCCAGGTTGAACCTGGGAACGAGGATATCTGTAGGGGCGGGTTTAACTAGGATATCTGTAAATACGCAGGTAAATACGCAGGTTGGCTTGACAACCCGCCCCTACTGTAAAAATCCGATCGTGTGACAGGTTAAAATTGATTTCTTGCACTTAGCTACTGTTAATTAAATTTATGCCTGCTGCTGAACCAACTTCTTTAAACCAAGCTATTCCAGTTGACCAAATTCGTTATAACGAGCAAGGGCTAGTGCCAGGAATTGTGCAGGATTATTTAGATGGTACTGTTTTAATGATGGCTTGGATGAATCGGGAATCGCTACAAAAAACTCTGGAAACGGGGGAAACATGGTTTTGGAGCCGTTCTCGCCAGCAGTTTTGGCATAAGGGGGAAACTTCGGGGCATATTCAAAAGGTGCGATCGCTCCGTTATGATTGCGACAGCGATGCTTTACTAATCACTGTGGAGCAGGTGGGAGATATTGCTTGCCATACTGGTGAGCGTAGCTGTTTTCATCAGGTGGATGGGGAAAAAGCTGCACCGCCAGCAGATACTTTATCTGATTTGTTTGCGGTAATTTGCGATCGCCGAGACAATCCTATAGAAGGTTCTTATACTCGTCAGTTGTTTGCTGGTGGAGATAATAAGATTCTTAAAAAAATTGGTGAAGAATCGGCTGAGGTGGTAATGGCTTGTAAGGATGATGATAAAGAGGCGATCGCAGGTGAAGTCGCTGACTTGTTTTATCACTCTTTGGTTGCTTTAGCTCACCATCACGTTGATGTCAGAGCAGTTTATCGCAAGTTACAGGATCGCCGTCGTTAAGCATTAGCAATTAGGATGGATCGAGGTAAAAATGAGTCAAAAACTTGCTGCTAGTCAGACTGCTTTAAAAAATTATCCTAATATAGAAAATTTGGATATTAAATTACTGGTACTAGATATTGATGGGACAATTTCGGGTGAGTCTAATCAAATCAAAGAACCAGTGAAACAAGCGATCAAAGCGGCTCAAGCTTCTGGTGTGCAAGTAGCGATCGCCACTGGTAGAATGTACCGCTCTGCTTTAAGATTTCATCAGGATGTTGGTTCTAATCTGCCGTTGATAGCTTATCAAGGAGCATGGATTCAAGATACCATCACTCAAAAAGTTCACCGACATCTACCTGTTTCTATTGAAACCGCACATCAATTGTTGGATTATTTTGAACAACCGGAATTGCGATCGCTTCTTTCAGTGCATTTCTATATCAACGATCAGCTATATGTTCGGGAATTAACGCGGGAAACACAAATCTATGCAGGGCGTTCTAATATTGAACCAATTGCAGTAGGTGATCTGCGGACAGTTTTGACAACTGCACCCACAAAAGTTTTAGCACTCAGTGATGATATTGCCTTAATTGAAAACTTGCTGGGAAGTTTAAGACAGCGTTATACTCCGGCTGAACTTTATCTCACTACGTCTGTAGCGACATTTTTTGAAGCTACTAACCCGTTAGTCAATAAAGGTACAGCAGTGCGTTATTTAGCTGAGGAAATACTAGGGTTAAATGCTGCTAATGTAATGGCGATTGGTGATAACTTCAACGATTTAGAAATGTTGCAATATGCGGGTGTCGGTGTAGCGATGGGGAATGCACCCGCAGACGTACAAGCGATCGCCAATTGGGTAGCTCCTACTGTTGAGCTAGATGGCGCAGCAGTCGCGATTAAAACTTTTATTCTTTAAGCACAAATAGTTTAAAAAATTTTTCAAATCAGAAAGGAAACCGACGACTGGCCGTGTTTCGTCTCGGTCTCCTTGCTGGTTCGCTCCTCACACAACTGCATTCTATCCGAGAAGTTGAAATTTGTCACCCTTTCAGGAAATTTTTTTGCCTAAAGATGGATGAAGGCTTAGAGTTCTTCTGGCGCACTGGTATCGAATCTGTCTCTGAGCATAAGCTGCAAGAGGGATTGAGTAACTGCAACTAAGCCTAATCTTGCTTGAGCTAGTTGGGGATGTGTCTTCACCTGTCCCAAAATTCGGTAAGTACGGTCAAAGTTGATCATTGCTTCACTTAAGCTTCGGGTGAGCTTTAGTAGTCGTGAAGTTGTCTTTTGAGGTGGTACTAACTTAGTTCCACTAAGTTCATCTAGCAAATCTAATAGCTGCTCAATTAAGTGTAAAGAAGAACACAATTCCATCCCCCTACTAACGGGGAGGGCTGGGGTGGGGCTTCCAAAAACTTCTGCAACAAGTCCACTTTTAAGCCAAGGAATCGGCTTGGGTTCAACAATATAGAATTTACCTTGGTGGTTGTCGGTACTAATCTTAATCAAGCCTTCTTGTTCGCCTAACCGTAGAAGTGAGCAACATCGAGCATGGGTATACTGTATTTGGAAGAAACTACAACTGCGTTTTAGCTCTATATTTTTTGATTCTGATATCTTGAAATTATGAAACAGTGTTTCAGGAATTTCAAGTAAGTGTTGCAACCATACAGCAATACTTGAGTTAGTTAGGTAAAAATATATCCATCCGTTATTGGATACTTCAGTAAAAAAGTTTAGTGTTTTTGCGTTGCTATTGTAGTCAATAGTAGTTTCTAAATAAGTAGCTAACTGAGTAGCTATTTCTACTGGTGCTAACTTGTATTGGCTGGCAAGCTTGAGTGCGATCGCACTTCCATAAATCACTTTTTCCTCATCGTGAATCCTTTGCAGAGGAATATTTTTAATATTTGACTCAAAATTATAGTGAATAATTGTTTTTTCTAAACTTAACTTGTTTATATACGAACTAATTGATAATTTTAAGTTGCTTAACAACAACATCTTTATGACAAAAGGAGCGGTTAGCAGTAAATTTATCTTCACTAAAAATACACTTTAATTATTAACAATACTACGATTTATTTGAGGCTATTGAGCGAGTAAACTCCGTGAAGAATGAGCAAAGCTAAGTCTACCAGATAATAACATTAGTTTCGTTTTTTTGAGACATTAATTGTGCAATGCAGTCATTTTAATTTATTTTATGGAACTGGTACAAAATCGTAACCAGTACCAGAGCGAGTTCCTGGTACAATTTTTACTAATTGCACTGAAGAATTGCGATCGCCTGACGCTAAAAATCGTATATTGCCAGAAGCGCCTACAGTCAAAAAATCTGGTGAAGATAGTGCTTGTTGAATTCCGGTGCGCGTAGGATTAAGCTCAATCGCTGTGATTAATGCTTTTGTAGCATCATAAGCTAATGCTGTACGCCAGTTAACTGCACCACCCCACAAACTGCCAGAGGTACGAGCAAAAACTGAATTTGGTTGAGCATCAATGTGCCAAGGAACTGCTACGATCATACCAACAGCAGCTTCTCCCCCAACTTCTAAAGTTTTAGGTGTATAAGCATCATCTCCTGCTAACAAAGCTAACCGTTTACCGTTAGCTTGAACTACCTGCAAAGCTTTATCAAGGGTATCTGTATTAGCTGCTAACATTAATACTTTTACTTGTTGTTTGATAGCTTGTTCAACACTTTTAGCCGAGCTAAAATTAGGCTGAGATAAATCAAATTCGCTTTTTACTTGTCCGCCACTTAAGGAAACAGCAGTAACGAATTCTGCTTTAAGAGATTGACTATAAGAGCTTTTAGAATTAAAGAAAACGGCAACATCTTCTTGCTTGAGTTGGGTAATCATATAATTAGCCAATGCTCTAGCCGCAACGTAATCACTAGGTACAGTCCGAAAGATATAGCTACCGAAACTAGAAAGTTTAACTGAAGTACTCGTAGGTGAAATCGCTACAAGTTGCCCTGATTGAAATACATTACCAGCAGCTAAGGTGACATCACTGGCATAAGGACCAACTACGCCTAAAACTTCTGAGTTTTGAACTAAGGTAGTAGCAATTTGTTGAGCAATTTCAGGGTTATTTTCATCGTTAGTGATCGCTACTTTTAAAGGAACTCCCTTAACTCCTCCAGAGGAATTAATCTCATTTTGTGCTTGAGCAACACCCCTCAATATTTCTAGTGAACCATTGACATCATTACCAATAGGTACTAAAACAGCAATTGTATAGCTTTTTTTATTTTCAATTCGTGCATTATTTAAATAAATTAAGGCTTCGGGATCGTTACGATTTACTTTTATCGCTGCTTGAAAATTCGCCACTGCTGACTGGTAGTTTTTAGTGGCGATCGCCTCCACTCCCGCTTGCTTTTGCGACGAACTTATCCCTGGAATTAAGCTTTTATCTCCCCAACTGATTTGGTTTTCTACAGATTTATTTTTACTTGATTCAGATTGAGGAGAATTAGTCTTAGTTAGGTTTCCCAAGTTAATCCCTGATTGATTAGTCAACCACCAAAAACCAGCGCCTACCGCAGCTAACGTAATTAGTAAAGATAAGACAAGAACGGTAGTTTCGTTTTTTTGAGACATGGTATCGCCCAAGTAAGCTGTTGTACTTCTAAATTTTATGTTTGGGGGAGGGAGGAGAGAGGAGAGAGGAGAACATTTGATAACTTTTCCCTAAATTCCAAATTTACAAGGTTATATGAGTGTTAGCTTATGAAATTTAGAGAATTTTAGCAAGTAATTGATAAATTAGACGGAAAGTTACAGTTATTGCAACAACAGCCGCAGCAGCCAAAATAGGTATTAACAAAATAAAATTAATCGGGAATTGGTTTCTTAATAAAAACCACACAACGCCCATTGTGATTGCTGCAATAATTAACAAATCAACTTTTTCAATAATTCTCCGAAATTGAGCAAAAATCAAACCACCCATAATCATGCCCCAAATACCGATGCTAATAGCTGGCGATGATAACCAGCTACCAAGAGCAATGAATAATAAAGCTCCTTCAAACCCTGTAAAAGCTGCACCACCGAGTAATTGCCAAATAGACAATCTTGGTGGAGATGCTGTTCGCAGATTCGGTTTTGCAGAGGATGAGGCTATTGTTGGCGATGTTACTGACGGTTGAGGAGTTGGATTAGGAGTTTGAACAACTGGCGGCGCAGGTTGTACAGGTGATGATTTGGTTGTAACTAAATTAATAGTATCAATTACTTCCTGAGCAGATTGGAATCGTTGATTGGGTGCTGCTAATAGCATCCGATCTAAAATTTCAGCAAATTGAGCGTCAATTTGAGTATAATTTCTCCATTGCCACTGATTGTTATAAGCATCAAATAGTTCTGTTGGTTGTTTACCAGTTAGTAATAGAAGACAAGTAACTGCTAAGGCATATAAATCAGTAGAAGGATAAACTTGACCTCCAGCCATTTGTTCTGGTGGTGCAAACCCCATTGTATAAAT